>JBKGZF010000008.1:0-17711 GCA_046545715.1 Nitriliruptoraceae bacterium
CACGCTCAGCTGCCCCGACTTCGAGGTCGAGGCGAGCAGCCGCAGCACGTCCGGCAGCGGGAAGTCGGTGAGATCACCCTCGAGCACTTAGAGCTCCTCAGCGCTCGTTCGCGGCGGTGCGGGTCGGCTCGTCGCCGCCGTCCCCATCGCCGATGAGCAGATCGAACGGACGGTCGCGGTCGGCGCTGGGCGGCGTGGGGGGGCCGTCCGGCATCGCGCCCGGCGCCTTAGCGTGGTGCGGGGCCTCGACGGCCCCCGGGGGTGCGGGCGGCGCCACCTCGGCGAGGACCCCGCCGATGCGCTCGGCCGCGCGGCGCATCTCGTAGAGCATGAAGCCGATCTTGGCGCCGCGCCCGGCGATCGCGGCCAGCACCGCCTGGTCCCGTGCGCTCATCAGGAACACGAAGCCGTGCTCACCCTCGATGAACACCTGGTTGAGCTGGCCGCGGCCGAGCCCGATCGCCGCCTGCTCCCCGAGCGAGAGCAGCGCCGCGCTCATCGCCCCGACCCGGTCGTCCTCGAGCCCGTCCGGCAGGGCGCTGGCCATCGGCAGGCCGTCGTAGGAGACGATCGCAGCCGCCTCGACGTCCGGGGAGCTGCGGATGAAGTCGTCGAGGGCAGCGGCGAGGCGTCCCGAGCGGGTCTCGTCGCGGTGCATGCGCATCCCTCCTCCGACGGCTCGAAGCCGCGTCGCGATCAGCCGACACGGCGGAGACCGGCGCCGTCACGGGCTCCACCCGCACCATCGACCTCTGGCGTGCCCGACTTGAGTCGTGCGGCTCGAGGTGTGGGGGCCGCGATCAGCCGTGGGAGGCATCCGGGGGCGGCTCGAGGCCGATCGCTGCGGCCATGACCGCAAGCGGTGCGGCCCGCCCGGTCCATCGCGTGAAGCTCGCCGCCGCCTGGTGCAGCAGCATCGACGCACCGTTGACCGTCCGCGCGCCCACCTGCGCCGCCTCGGCCAGGAAGGGGGTGACCGGCGGGTCGTAGACCAGGTCGTAGGCGATCTGTTCCTCGCCGACCGAGGCGACCTCGTCCGGCAGGCGCTCACCGTGCATGCCCAGCGGTGTCGCGTTGATCACCACCCTCGCCTCGCGTCGGGCGCGGGTGACCGCGTCGGTGTCGCCGAGGTGCAGCACCTTGGGATCGCTGGCCCCGGCGTCCGCCGCGATCGAGGCGAGCTCGGCCGCTGCCTCGCGATGGCGGCCGACGACGGTCAGCTGCCCCCCGAGCCGTGCAATGGCGACCGCAGCGGCACGCGCCGCGCCGCCGGTACCGAGCACCAGGAAGCGCTGTCCCGGCACCGGGAGCACGTCGGCCAGCAGCGCGTGGTGGAGGCCGGTCGCATCGGTGTTGTCGCCCTCGAGGCCATCGGCGGTCCACACCAGGGTGTTCACCGCGCCGATCAGCCGCGCCTCGGTGCTGAGGGTGTCGCAGGCGGCGAGGGCGGCACGCTTGTGAGGCACGGTGACGTTCGCGCCCACCGCGCCGACCGCACCGAGCGCTGTGAGGACGGGCGATACGGCCTCCGGCGGCACGGGCAGCGCGAGGTAGATCAGGTCGAGCCCCTCAGCGGCGAACGCCGCGTTGTGCAGCTCAGGTGAGCGCGAGTGGCGGACCGGCCAGCCCAGCAGCACGACCGGCCGCGTCGCCGCGGTCGGCCACGGCTGCCCATCGCTTGGCCACGGGCTGGTCTGGGCCGCGCTCACCGCTCCACCTCGTCGAGGGGGCCGCCACCGAGGTCCTGGTCGATGCAGCGATCCGCCTCGCGGAAGGCTTCGACGTTCTGCTGGTGCTCCTCGCCGGTCTCGGCGAAGCGATGGGTGCCATCACAGGCGGCATCGAGGACGTAGAAGCGGAAGTCCACGTCGTCGGGCTGCGCGGCCGCGCGCAGCGAGGCCCGTCCCGCGCCGCTGATGGGGGTCGGCGGCAGCCCGGGGTTCTCGTAGGTGTTGTAGGGGCTGTCGACCTCGAGGTCATCGAAGGTGACCTGCTCGCGCGGCCCCCCACCCAACGCGTAGACCACCGTCGCGTCGATCTGCAGGGGCATCTCCTCCTCGAGCCGGTTGACGATCACCCCGGCGACGGTGCTGCGCTCGTCGTCGACCCACGTCTCGCGCTCGACGAGGCTGGCGACCGTCAGCAGCTCGTAGCGGTCGTCGATGGCCTCGTCCTCGCCCAGGTCGGCCTCCAGCTGCTCGAACTCGGCGATGAGCTGGTCGACCATGCGCTGCAGGATCTGCCGTGGGGTCGCCTCGTCCTCCACCTCGTAGGTCTCGGGCCAGAACAGGCCCTCGTAGGGCTCGATCTGGTCGCCGGCATCCGCCGGCTCCGGCACCCAGTCGGGCAGCTGCAAGGTCCCCAGCAACGCCGCCTCGTCGTCCTCGTCAGCGGCGATCTCCCCCGCTGCCGTGCGCTCGTCGAGGACGGCCTCGAAGTCCTCGACCTCGTGCGCCTCGAAGCTCTCGGCGAGCGTCTGGAGGGTCTGGTCGACCGTCAGTCCCTCCGGCACGGTGAAGCGCACGGTCAGGGGCGCGGCCGGCCCCGCCGCCAGGGTCTCGACCGCGTCCTCGTGCGACATGCCGGTCTCCAGCTCGAAGATCCCCGGCTGCAGCTCGGTGGCCAGATCGGCGTCACCGGCCACCGAGCGGAACCGGAACCCGGAGGAGACCACCCCGAGCTCCACGAGGTCGTCACCCACCTCGCCGACCGACGTGCCGCGCTCCACGGTGTACTCGACCGGCTGGCCCGGTTCGATCCCCTCCTCGAGGAGGTTGACGTCCACCCACCACAGCCCGGCTGCCCCCGCGGCGAGCACGAGCAGCAACGAGGCGAGGAACCAGCGCGATCCACGGCTCAGGCGCACGGACGGACTCCTTGAGGTTCATCAGTCGGACCGGCCGCGCCGCCGGGACTCGAGCACGGTCTGCAGCAGGACGCTCGCCGCCACCCGGTCCACGGTGGTCTTGCGGTCCGCGCGCGAGAGATCGGCATCGAGCAGGACGCGCTCGGCCTCGACCGTCGTGAAGCGCTCGTCCACCAGCTGCACGGGCAGACCGGTACGCGTGCGCAGCTCGGCTGCGAACCGTTGCGCCCGCTGAGCGGCGGCGCCTTGCCGGCCGTCGAGGCGGCGCGGGTCGCCGAGCACGATGCCGACCGCCTCGTGCCGCGCGATCGCGTCGACCAGCGCGTCGAGCGCGGCTGCGTCGCGGTCGCGGGGCACGTGCAGCGTCTCCGCCGGCGAGGCCACCACCTGCCCGGGGTCCGAGACGGCCACGCCGATGCGGACCTCCCCCAGGTCGATCGCGATCAGCCGGCCGGTGGTGGGCAGGTCATCTCCCGGTCCGGCTCGCGTCGGCACGCTCACCTCGGCTCCGAGACGGCTCGGGCCTCACGGGCCGCCAGCTCGAGCGCGGCGTCGACCTGGTCGCCGCGCTTGCCGCCCGCCTGGGCGAGGTCACCCTTGCCTCCGGCCCCGCCGCCGACCAGCTCCGCGGCGGGCTGGAGCACCGTGCGTGCCTCGATCCCGTCCTCGACCAGGTCCTCGGTGACCGCCGCGACGAACTGTGCCTTGCCGTCGTCGGTGGTGGTCGCCGCCACCACCACGGCGCGCTCGGCCAGTTGGCCGCGGATCTCGCTCGCCAGCCGGCGCAGGTCGTCCATCGACAGCCCGTCAGCGCGGTGGGTGACCACCGCCAGCCCGTCCTCACGCTGGGCGGCACCGGCGATCCGAGCCGCATCCTGGGAGATGGCGGCGCTGCGCTCGGCGGCGAGCTGCTTCTCCGCCGAGCGCAGACGCTCGAGCAGCGAGCCGACGCGGGCGACCGCCTGGTCGGTGGGGACATCGAGCAGACGCGAGATCTCCTCGGCCACCAGTCGCTCACGGGAGAGGAAGCGCACCGCGTCCTCACCGGTCAGCGCCTCGATGCGGCGGGTGTTGGAGCCGATCGACTCCTCACGGACCACGGTGATGGTGCCGATGCGCGCACCGCTGGGGACGTGGGTGCCGCCGCACAGCTCCTTGGAGAAGTCGCCGATCGTCACCACCCGGACCACCTCGCCGTACTTCTCCTCGAAGTTGGCCACGGCGCCGGAGGCCCGCGCCTCGTCGAGCGGCATGGTCTCGCTGTGGACGTGGGGGTCGTCGAGCACCCGCTCGTTGATGGTGTCCTCGACGAGCTCGAGCGTCTCGCGCGGGACCTGCTCGAAGTGGGGGAAGTCGAAGCGCAGCCGGCCCGGGGTGACCAGCGAGCCCGCCTGCTGGGCGTGGTCGCCGAGCACCTCCTTGATGGTGGCGTGCAGCACGTGGGTGGCCGAGTGGCTGCGGGCGGTCGCCACCCGCCGCTCACGGTCGACGCGTGCCTCGACCGGCTGGCCGGTGGTGACCTCGCCCGCGACCACACGCGCACGGTGGACGATCAGCCCGTCGAGCGCCTCTTGGGTGTCGAGGACCTCCAGGCGCCCCGTCGGGGTCGTGAGGACCCCAGCGTCGCCGATCTGGCCCCCGCCCTCGGCGTAGAACGGCGTCCGCGGCAGGACCACCTCCACCTCGTCGCCCTCGGAGGCGCCGCCGAGCAGCCCACCCGGGGTGACGATCGCGCCGAGGTCCGCCTCTGCGGTGAGCGCGTCGTAGCCCACGAACTCGGTGCCCCCGACGACCGCGGCGGCCTCGCGGTAGGTGGCGGCCGGCACGCCCTCGCCGCCCTTCTTGGCCGCCGCGCGGGCGCGGGCCCGCTGCTCGTCCATCAGCTGCTCGAACCGGTCACGGTCGAGGTCGAGCCCGGCGTCGGCCGCGATCTCCGCGGTGAGGTCGATCGGGAACCCGAAGGTGTCGTGCAGCTCGAAGGCGACGTCCCCGGGGAAGGCCCCGGCATCGGCGGAGCGCACCTGCGAGATGGCGGCATCCACCCGCTCGAGGCCCTGGCGGATCCGCGTGCCGAAGTCGGCCTCCTCGGCCGCCGCCACGCGGGTGACCAGCTCACGCTGGGCGACCAGGTCGGGGTAGGAGGAGGCGAACCGCTCGATGACCTCCTCGACCATCGGCACGATCAGGGGCTGGTCGCCGCCGACGTCGACGCCGAGCAGCTGGCCATGGCGCACCGCGCGACGCAGCAGCCGCCGCAGCACGTAGCCGCGCCCCTCCTTGGCAGGGAGCACGCCGTCGCCGATCAGGAACGCTGCGGTCCGTGCGTGCTCGGCGATCACCCGCAGGCTGACGTCGTGCTCGGGGTCATCGCCGTAGGCGCAGCCGGTCAGCTCTCCCGCGCGGGCGAGCAGGGGCGCGAACAGGTCGGTGTCGAAGACGTTGTCGACGTCCTGGAGCAGCACCGCCATGCGCTCGAGCCCGAGGCCGGTGTCGACGTTCTTGGCGGGCAGCTCACCGATCAGGTTGCCGTCGGCGTCCTGCTCGTACTGCATGAACACCAGGTTGTAGTACTCGAGGTAGCGCTCCTCGTTGACGACGGGGCCGCCCTCCTCGCCCCACGCCGGCCCTCGGTCGTAGTTGAGCTCCGAGCAGGGTCCACACGGTCCAGCGCCACCGAGCGACCAGAAGTTGTCCGAGGCGTCGAGACGATCGGAGCCCTCCGGCACGCCCACGCGCTGGATGCGCTCGCGCGGGATGTCGGTCTCCTCGAGCCAGCACCGCTCGGACTCGTCGTCATCCTCGTAGATCGTGACCCAGATCCGCTCGGGGTCGAGCCCGTAGCCCTCGACCGAGAGCTCAAAGGCCCAGCGGATCGCCTCGCGCTTGAAGTAGTCACCGAACGAGAAGTTGCCGAGCATCTCGAAGAACGACAGGTGTCGGGTGGTGCGGCCGACGTTCTCGATGTCGTTGGTGCGCACGCACTTCTGGTAGCTGACCGCACGGGGCGAGGGCGGGGTCGCGTCGCCGAGGAAGTAGGGCTTGAACGGCACCATCCCGGCGATCGTCAGCAGCAGGGACGGGTCGTTGGGGATCAGCGGCGCGCTCGCGTAGCGCCGCGCCCCCCGCTCCTCGTAGAAGCGCAGGAAGGTCTCTCGGATCGTCAGGGAGTCCACGTCGGTCCTCGTTGCTGGCCGCGAGCCTCAGCCGTCATCGTGCGGCGGTGTGGTCGCAGCGGTCATCGGTCGTGGTGTCCGTCCGTCGTGTCCGTCGGGGTCGGTCGATCGGCGCCACCGTCCCGGCTCAGCCGGTGACGGCGTCGCGGACGCTCGGCACATGGAAGCGCGAGCGCAGCTCGGCCTCGCGCTCCGCCGCCGCGGTCCGCCCCTCGGCTGCGGCGGCCCGCAGGCGCTCAGCGAACCCGCCAGCCGCCCGTCCGGCCTGACCGGCGAGGTTGGTGGGGGCCACCGCCTGCTGGGCCGCGTCCAGCCGCTTGACGACGTAGGCACCAACGAGCAGTCCTGCGCCGAGACCGACGGCGAGGGTGAACGCGCGCTTCACGACGAGCTCCTCAGGGGCGAAGGGGTGGGATGACAGCGGTGCGGTCGGGCGGTCTGCTGAGCAGGGGGCGGGAGCGGGACCTCATCGGTGCGGGACCTCATCGGTGTGCGACCTCATGGGCCCGGGACCTGATCAGTCCTTGTCCCGTCGGGCGGCGCGGGCTGTGCGAGCCGTACCGGCCGCGAACGCTGCCGCCTTGATCAGTGGGTTGGAGACCGTGGCATGCACGACCCCGACCAGCTGGTCGGTCGTCGCGGTGATCGACTGCACCCCGGCGACGATCGTGTCGATGCGGGCGAGCTCGACGTTCACGCCCGCGGCGGTCTCGGTGACCTGCTCGAGGGTCGGCAGCACCCGGTCGGTGGTCTCGCGCAGGTCGCGGGTCGCCTCCTCGAGCAGGCCCACGACCTTGGTGAGCGCCCAGCAGGCCATCACCACCAGCGCTCCCCAGAACAGCACGGCGAACACGATCGCCCAGTCCCTGACGGTCACGTGTACGGGTCCTCTCTGTGTCGGCGCTGGTAGCTGTCTCGAGGTGGATGTCGGCGACGCCGGGGGTGCGAGGGGCCACCGGTCGACGGCTCGACCGGCTCGGGGTGGATCGGGTGCGGTCACCGGGATCGGTGGTGTGCCTCGCGGGCCTGCCCTCGCAGCTCGTCCAGCCGGTCGGCGACGGGCGCCTCGTGGCCGTGGTGGCTCGGCTCGTAGAGGCGGGTGCCGTCCAACGCGTCCGGCAGGTAGTGCTGGTCGGGGGCGAACCCCTGCGGATGGTCGTGAGGGTAGTCGTAGCCGACGCCGTGCCCGAGCCGCTGCGCACCGCGGTAGTGCGCATCCCGCAGATGGGCCGGCACGGGCAGGTTGCCGTGGGCGTGCACCGCGTCGAGACCGGCGCCGATCGCCCGGGCCACCGCGTTGGACTTCGGCGCCGTCGCGAGCGCGATCGCGGCATGGGTCAGCGCGTAGCGTGCCTCGGGCAGCCCGACACGGTCGAGGGCATCGAAGGCCGCTACGGCCAACGGCAGCGCCTGCCGATCGGCCAGCCCGACGTCCTCGGAGGCGAAGATCACCATCCGTCGGGCGACGAAGCGCGGGTCCTCTCCCGACTCGAGCATGCGCAGCAGCCAGTACACGGCCGCATCGGGATCCGAGCCTCGCAACGACTTGATGAACGCGGAGATGATGTCGTAGTGGCTGTCGGACGCCTTGTCGTAGCGGAAGCGGTGCATGGCGTCACCCACAGCCGCGAGGTCGAGGTGGCAGCTTCGCCCCTCGGTGCCCGGTGTCGTGACCCCCTCGGCGGCCGCAGCCACCTCCAGAGCACTCAGCGCGGTGCGCGCGTCCCCGTCGGCCACGTGGATCAGGTGCTCGACGGCCTCGTCGCTGAGGGTCACCCGCCCACCGAAGCCGCGCTGCGGATCGGTGCACGCACGGTCGAGCAGGCGCCGGATGTCGTCAGCCTCCAGCGGCTCGAGCCGGACCAGCTGGCAGCGTGAGAGCAGCGGGGGGTTGAGCTCGAAGAAGGGGTTCTCGGTGGTCGCGCCGATGAGCGTGACCCAACCGGCCTCCACGCCGGGCAGCAGGGCATCCTGCTGGCCCTTGTGGAAGCGGTGGATCTCGTCGACGAACAGCACGGTGCGACGACCGCGCAGCTCGAGCCGGCTGCGCCCCTCCTCGATGGCGCTGCGCACGTCCTTGACACCGGCGGTGACCGCGGAGAGCTCCGACCAGGCGGCATCGACGTGCCCGGCGATCACTGCGGCCAGCGAGGTCTTGCCGACCCCGGGCGGGCCCCACAGCAGCAGCGAGCGCAGCTCGCCGCGATCGAGCATCGCCCGCAGCGGCTTGCCCTCGCCGAGGGTGTCGCTCTGGCCGACGTACTCGTCGAGGTGGTGCGGACGCAGGCGAGCTGCCAGCGGCATCGCGCTGGGCACCCGTCCCGGGGCGCCACGATCGGCACCGGCGGCGGCATCCGTGGCGGCGCTCGCGCCCGCATCGGCACCGGCGCCGTGCCCGAACAGCTGCGGATCGTTCATCGGGCCAAGGTAGCGACGGTGCCCGGACGCTCGCGGCTGGACGCACCGGGAACGCACGATTCGGCGCGTGACGGCCAAGCTGACTGGACCTGCGGCGCTCGAGGGAGCACGATCGACGGTGACGAGCCAAGGAGGACGGGGCATGACCATCGATGGTGGCGAGGTCCACGGAAGGGTCGAGGACGTGCACGAGCGCATGACCGATCAGGCCGGCAAGGTCGGAGAGCTGGTGAGCAGCGCCGTCGGAGGGCTGCGCGACCGCACCGCCGATGTCGTGCGCGCGGACAGTGGGTCGCTGTTCCGCGAGCTGCACAAGCTCGAGCGACAGATCGACCACCTCGATGAGGGGGTCGCAGAGCGCCTCGACGAAGCCGAGGCGTCGCTGCACCGGCGCCTGGACGCGCTGGCCACCGCCGATCGGCGCACGTCGCTGCCCCGACGGCTGTTCTGGCTGCTGACGGGTGCCGGCCTCGGTGTCGCCGCGGCCTACCTCGCCGACCCCGACCGCGGGCATGCGCGCCGCGCACAGCTCCGTGATCAGGCGGCGGCGCGGGCTCGCGAGCTCACCGACCGGGCCGGGCAGGCCGCCAAGCGCACGGCCGACGCGGCCAAGGGCGACGTCATCGAGGCGGCCAAGCAGCTCACGCCCGACGACGTGGACGAGGACCCACGGACCTTGGAGGCGCGGATCAAGAGCGAGGTGCTCGGCCATCGTGGTGACGTGGACGACGTGGTGCTGCGGGTCGACGGGCCGGGGACGGTGTCGCTCAAGGGCACGGTCGACTCCTCGGCCACCGAGGGCGAGCTGCTCGAGCGCATCGCGACCGTCGACGGGGTCGTCGACGTCCGCTCCGAGCTGCGCCTGCGCGAGAGCTGACCGGTCACCCCGCGCGTGTGCACCTGGGCTCGCCCGCGAGCCGCGAGGTACACGCGACGGACGGTGGAGGCGGTCAGCTCGTAGCGGGCTTGGGCGCCAGGCGCAGGCCGAGCTCGTCCAGGGCGACCGGGTCGTAGGGCGCCGGTGCGTCGGTCATCGGGTCGGTGCCCGACTGGGTCTTGGGGAAGGCGATCACCTCGCGGATCGACTCCTCGCCCGCGAGCAGCATCACCACCCGGTCCAGACCCGGCGCGATCCCGCAGTGCGGCGGGACGCCGTAGGAGAACCCACGCAGCAGGAAGCCGAACTTCTCCTCGGCGGCCTCGTCGCTGATGCCCAGGAAGCGCAGCACACGCCGCTGCAGGTCCGCGTCGTGGATACGCACCGAGCCCGAGGCGAGCTCCACACCGTTGAGCACGATGTCGTAGGCGCGGGTGGTCGCCTCGCCGGGCCGTTGCTCGAAGTCGTCGACGAACTCGTCCGCCGGTGCGGTGAAGGAGTGGTGGTTGGGTACCCAGCCGTCGGCGACCGCGGCGGTCGGGTCGTCGGACTCCTCGGCCGGGTCGAACATCGGTGGCTCGACGATCCAGACGAACTCCCAGCGCCGCTGCTCGGGCGGTCCGGTGTCGATCAGCTCGCGGTCGGCGGCGAGGGCGACGCGCAGCGCGCCCATCAGCTCACGCGCTGAGCGCGTCGGACCGGCGCCGAAGAACACCGCGTCACCGACCTGAGCACCGGTGGTCGCCAGCACCCCGGCCACCTCCGCGTCGCTCATGAACTTCGTCAGCGGGCTGCGCACGGTGGCTCCGGCCTCACCGTCCTGCTCGACGACGCCCCACGCCAGGCCCTTGGCGCCGCGACGCTTGGCCCACTCGGTCCACGCATCGAACTCCCGCCGGGTCAGCTGCCCGCCGTCGGGCAGGGCGAGCGCGACGACCGCTCCCCCGGCATCGAGCGCCCCCTTGAACACCCCCACGGAGGTCTCGGCGAACACCTCGCCGAGGTCGGTGAGCTCCAGCCCGTAGCGCAGGTCCGGCTTGTCGGTGCCGAACCGCCGCATCGACTCCTCGAAGGTCAGCCGCGGGAAGGGGATGTCGAGCTCGACACCGAGGATCTCGCGCCACACCTCGGCGAACGTCTCCTCGATGATGGCGTAGACGTCCTCCTCGTCACCGAAGGACAGCTCGAGGTCGAGCTGGGTGAACTCCGGCTGGCGGTCGGCACGCAGGTTCTCGTCGCGGAAGCAGCGCACGATCTGGTAGTAGCGCTCCACCCCGGCGACCATCAGCAGCTGCTTGAACAGCTGGGGTGACTGCGGCAGGGCGTAGCTCTCACCGGGCTGCAGGCGCGAGGGCACCAGGAAGTCGCGCGCGCCCTCGGGGGTCGGGCGGGTCAGCTGCGGGGTCTCGACGTCGATGAACCCGTTGCGCTCCATCACGCGGCGGATCACCGAGGTCACCCGCGCCCGCAGCTGGAGGTTCTCGGCCATGCGCGGACGCCGCAGGTCGACGTAGCGGTGCCGCAGGCGCAGCTCCTCGGAGACGTCCAGCCGGTCCTCGATCGGGAACGGCGGCGTCTCGGCGGCCGAGAGGACCTCCACCGAGGTGGCGGCGAGCTCCACGTCGCCGGTGTCCAGCCGCTGGTTGCGCATCCCCTCGGGCCGCAGCCGCACCGTGCCGGTGACGCGCAGGACCCACTCCGGACGGACGCGATGAGCGGCCTCCAGCGCCTCGGATGCCTCCGGATCGGCGACCACCTGGACGAGCCCCGAACGGTCGCGCAGGTCGAGGAAGGCGACGCCACCGTGGTCGCGGCGAGTGTCGACCCACCCGGCGATGGTGATGGTCTGGTCGGCGTGCTCGGCGCGCAGCGTCCCCGCACCGTGGGTCCGCAGGGCACCGAAAGGGGTCATGCTCACGTCGTCGGCTCGCTCGTCGAAGGCCGGGCGGTCGCTCGGCGGGTTGGGCAGGGGCAGGAGGGATGCGGTGGCACCGGCCGTCGGGTGGACGGCGCAGCCAACTCAGCTGGCTCAGCTGCCGAGGAGGCTGGCGAGATGGTCCTCCAGCTCGGCGTCGTCGATGGTGACCTGCTCGCCCGACGCCAGATGCTTGACCGTGACCCTACCGGCAGCGCGTTCCTCGGCGCCGCGCAGGACCGCGGTGGCCATCCCACGACGATCGGCGTAGCGCAGCTGCTTGCCGAGCTTGCGGCTGCCACCTCCGGAGTAGACGTCCACGGTGAAGCCGGCCCGCCGAAGCCGCTGCGCCGTGACGAGCGCATCGTGCGCGCCGTCGTCATCGAGGATGGTGACCAGCACCTGTGGGCCCTCCACCGGCGATCCGGTCGCGGCCTGCTCCAGCAGCAGCAGGATCCGCTCGATCCCCAGCGAGCCACCGGTCGCGGGCACGTCCTGGCCCTGGAACATCCCGATCAGCCCGTCGTAGCGCCCGCCGGCGGCGATCGTCGCGTCCGCGCCGTCGTGCACCACCTCGAACACGGGGCCGGTGTAGTACGACAGCCCGCGGGCCAGTACCGGGGCGTAGCCGATCCGTCCCCCCGGCAGGTCTCCGACCAGCTCGAGCACGCGGTCGACCTCGGCCAGGCCGTCGCGGCCGCGTGACGAGCCCGCCAGGCGGTCACGGACGGCACCGGCCAGGTCCTCGCTGCCGAGGTCGGCCACCAGGGCATCGACCGCCTCCGAGGGGATCTGGCGCTCTCGCAGCTCGGCGGCCACACCGTCGGTGCCGATCTTGTCGAGCTTGTCGAGCGCTACCAGGGCGGAGTCGGCGAGGGGCTCGGGCACGCCGTAGGCCTCGATCAGCCCGGCGAGGGCCTGCCGGGAGTTGACCAGCACCCGGAAGCCCGACAGCCCCAGCGCCTCGAGCACGTCGGCGACCGCGACGATGGTGGTCGCATCGGCGACGGGCGAGTCCGAGCCGATCGTGTCCACGTCGCACTGGAAGAACTCGCGGTAGCGCCCCTTGCCTGGGCGATCGGCGCGCCACACCGGGGCGATCTGGTAGCGCTTGAACGGGGTGGGCAGCTGCGAGCCGTACCGGGCAGCGACCCGCGCCAGGGGCACGGTCAGGTCGTAGCGCAGGGCGTGATCGGCCTCACCGGTGGCCTCGTGCTCGCCGCGGCGGAGGATCTTGAAGATCAGCTGATCGCCCTCCTCGCCGTACTTGCCGGTCAGCACCTCGAGGCGTTCGAACGCCGGGGTGTCGAGCGGCTCGAACCCGTGCCGGGCGAACACCTCGCGGATCGTGGCGAACGCACGCTCGCGACGGACGACGTCGGCGGGGAGGAAGTCGCGGGTGCCCGAGGGCGGGTTGGCGTCGATCGTGGCCATGGGTCCTCGAGGTGGTGGGTTCGGCGGGTGGCACCTGGGGCGGCGCGGCGCGCGCGGGGCACGGGACAGCCGGCGCGGTGCGGCGGCGTGAAGCTCACGCCGAGCGGGACGCCGCCTCGTGCAGGAACGGGTTGGCGGCACGCTCACGGCCGACGGTGGTGTCGGGACCGTGGCCGGTGAGCACCAGGGTGTCGTCCTCGAGCGGGAGCACGGTGTCGTGGAGCGAGCGCATGATGGCCTCGGTCGAGCCGCGTGGGAAGTCGGTACGGCCGATCGAGCCGGCGAACAGCAGGTCGCCGGAGAACAGCACGTCCTGGCTGCCGCGATCGTGGGAGCCGAGCGCGAAGCTCACCGGCACCCCAGCGAGCTCGCGGCCGAGGTAGGTGACGTGCCCAGGCGTGTGGCCGGGGTTGTGCGCGACGTCGAAGCGCAGGCCCGCGAAGCCAAGCTGCGCGCCGCCGCGGACCTCCTCGAGGTGGTCGGTGGGAGGCTCCCAGACCAGGCCGAACTCCTGCTCGAGCAGTTCTGGCGGAGCACCGAACGCCGCGGCGGGCTCGTCCCAGATCCAGCGATCGTCGGGGTGTAGCAGCACCGGCACGTCGAGCTGCCCGGCGAGCTCCGGCACCGCCCAGATGTGGTCGAGGTGGCCGTGGGTGAGCAGGATCGCCTCGCAGGTGACACCGGCATCCGCGAGCAGCTGCGGCACGCGGCTCTCGCCGTGCTCCCCCGGGTCGATCACCACGGCGGTGCCGCGATCGCGATCCCCGATGATCCAGCAGTTGGTCTGCCAGCGCCCGAGCGGTGCGCCCAGCACGAAGCGGTCGGTCACGGCTCTTCCCGTCCGGTCGGTTGCCGTCCGCGGAGGGTAGTGCCGTCCGTCGCGGGTCCGGACGCCAGCGACGGCCGTGCCGTTGACCGCACGGCCTGGTGGGTGACGCTCAGCTGACCTGCTGCGGCACCGTGCGGTAGGCGTCGTAGACCCCCGACACCCCGCGGATGGCACGCAGCGCCTCCTCGAGGTGGGAGGGGTCACCGAGCTCGAAGGTGAAGCGCAGGCGCGCGACGCGGTCCTTGGCGGTGCCGACCTGCGCGGCGGTGATGTTGATGTGCAGATCGCCGAGCACCGCGGTGATGTCGCGCAGCAGGTGCTTGCGGTCGAGCGCCTCGACCTCGATCTGGACCAGGAACGATGCGGAGGTCTCCGGCGACCAGTCGACCGGCACGAAGCGCTCCGGGTCGCGCTCGAGGTCGGCGACGTTGGAGCAGTCGGCGCGATGGACCGACACGCCGCGACCCCGGGTCACGAAGCCCACGATGTCGTCGCCGGGCATCGGGGTGCAGCAGCGGGCGAGCTTGACCAGCATGCCGCCGTCGCCCTCGACCTCGACGTCGTCGGTGCTGGTCGGCGAGCCGATCCGGATCGGTGCTCGCCCCTCGGCCGGGTGGGTGGGCTCTGGCTCGGGCTCCTCCTCGACCTCGACGAGCTCGTTGAGCACGTGGTAGGCGACCGTCGCGGCGTTGAGATGGCCCTCGCCGACGGCGCGGAACATCGCCTCCGCATCCTTGAAGGTCAGGCTCCGGGCGACGTCGGCGAGGTCGCCGGAGGCCATCGCGCGGCTGTAGCCGATGCCCTTGCGGCGCAGCGCACGCGCCACCGCGTCGCGGCCGCGGACCAGCGCGTCCTCGCGCCGCTCACGGTTGAAGTAGGCCCGGATCTTCGACCGGGCACGCTGTGAGGCGACGATCTGGAGCCAGTCACGTGACGGCCCGGCGTCCTCGGCCTTGGAGGTGAGCACCTCGACGGTGTCGCCGTTGGACAGCTGGTGGTCGAGCGGGACCAGGCGTCCGTTGACCCGCGCGCCGATGCAGCGGTGGCCCACGTCGGTGTGGACGGCGTAGGCGAAGTCGAGCGGGGTGGAGCCGGTCGGCAGGCCGATCACGTCACCCTGCGGGGTGAAGACGAAGACCTCGTCCTGGTAGAGGTCGATCTTCAACGACTCGAGGTAGTCGCCGGGCTCCTGGACCTCCTCCTGCCACTCGAGCAGCTGCTCGAGCCACGGCAGCTCGTCGGCCGAGCCCTCCTGGTCGCCGTCGCGGGCCCCGTCCTTGTACTTCCAGTGGGCCGCGACACCGAACTCCGCGGTCTGGTGCATCGCCCGGGTGCGGATCTGGATCTCGATGGGGCGTCCCTGCGGACCTATCACCGAGGTGTGCAGCGACTGGTAGAGGTTGACCTTGGGCATCGCGATGTAGTCCTTGAACCGGCCCGGGACCGGTCGGAACGTCGCGTGCAGCTGGCCGAGCACCGCGTAGCAGTCGCGCACCGTGGAGACGATGACCCGCACGCCGACCAGGTCGTGGATCTCGTCGAACTCCTTGCCGCGCAGCACCATCTTCTCGTAGATCGAGTAGTAGTGCTTGGGGCGTCCGGTGACCTCGCCGCGGATCTTGAGCACCCGCAGCTGCTCGTGGATCGCCTCGATGATCTCCTCGAGGTAGCGCTCCCGCTCGGGGTTGCGCTCCTCGACCATCGCCACGATCTCCTCGTAGCGCTTGGGGTGGAGAGTGCGGAACCCGAGGTCCTCGAGTCGCAGCTTGAAGTTCTGCATCCCCAGTCGGTGCGCCAGCGGCGCGTAGATGTCGAGCGTCTCCTGGGCGATGCGCTTCTGCTTGTCACGCGGCAGGTGACCGAGCGTCTCCATGTTGTGCAGTCGGTCGGCGAGCTTGATCACCAGCACGCGGATGTCGCGCGCCATGGCGATGATCATCTTGCGCAGCGTCTCGGCCTGCTGCTGTTGCTTCGACTCGACCTGGATGCGATCGAGCTTGGTCACCCCGTCGACGAGGTGGACGACCTCGTCGCCGAACCCCTCCCGGATGTCCTCGAGGGTGGCGTCGGTGTCCTCCACGACGTCGTGGAGCAGCGCGGCGATCAGCGTTGCCGAGCCCAGCCCGAGGCTCGCGAGCTCGGTGGCGACCGCCACCGGATGGGTGATGTAGGCCTCACCGCTGTGGCGGCTCTGGCCCGCGTGCATCGCCTCGGCGTAGCGGTAGGCGCGCATGACCTCGCGCACGTCAGCCTTGGAGGCGCTGCGGATGGCGGCGGCGAGCCGCTCGCACTCGGGTGGGACCGATTCGCGCTGCACCAGCGGCAGGCGCGCGAGCACACCCTTGACGCCCGTTGGCCGCGGCGGAGGGAGCGCGGAGCGCTGCTCACGCGCCTGGTCCGTCCCGGTCGTGTCGGAAGCCAGAGCGAAACCCGTTCTACCCGGCGACGTCAGGGTGGTTCTGGTCCACACCAGCGTACCGGTGGCCGTCCTGCGGCCCCGGGGGGATGCGACGTCAGCCGCTCCCCGGCCCGATCGGGTCGTGGCTCAGCGCCGCCTGCGCTTCTTGCGCTTGCCCTGGCCACGGACGTACTCGGTGGTCACCGGAGCCCGCGCCTCGGGGGAGCCCGGCGCGGGCTCCTCCTCGGCGACGGCGGCGGCCACCTGAGCGTCCTCGCCCTTGGCCTCGGCCTTCTCGAGCCGCTTGCGCTCGGCCGGGTCGCGCAGCTTGGTCCAGTTGAACAGCGGGCCCGCGACGAACAGCGAGGAGTACACCCCGACCGCCATGCCGATGAACAGCGCGAGCGCGAGGTCCTGCAGCGTGGTCGCGCCGAGCACCTGGGCCCCGATCAGCAGCAGCGCGCCGACGGGCAGCAGCGAGGTGATCGAGGTGTTGAGCGAGCGGTAGACGACCTGGTTCATCGAGGCGTTGACCAGCTGCGGGTAGGTGCGCAGCCCCGGCTCGCCGAGGTTGATCGCGTTCTCGCGGATGCGGTCGAAGACGATCACCGAGTCGTAGAGCGAGTAGCCGAGGATCGTCAGCAGCGCGATCACCGTGGCCGGGGAGACGGTGAAGCCCACCAGCGCGTAGATGCCGATCGTGATGATCAGGTCGTGGGCGAGCGCGACGATCGACGCCACCGCCATCCGGAACTCGAGCCGGAAGGTGATGTAGAGCACCACCACGACCAGGAAGACGACCAGCGCCTCGAGCGCCTGTCGGGTGATCTGCTCACCCCAGACGGGTCCGACGAAGTCGAAGCCGACCTCCTGGGCCTGCGAGACCTCCTCGATCGCGGCGCGCACCTGACGCTCGGTGTCGCCGGAGGGCTCGAGCGACTCGGTGCGCACCACGGCACCGGTGGTGGTCTCCCCCTCGGTCTGCAGCTGGGCGATGACGTCATCCGCACCGGCGTCCTCGGCGGCCTGGCGCAGCTCGGTCGCGGTCAGGTCGTCGCGGACGTCGACCAGCTGGTAGCTGTTGCCGCCGACGAAGTCGATGGACAGCTCCAGACCACGCACGCCCAGCGCCAGCAGGCTGATGGCGATCAGCGCACCCGAGATGTAGAGCCAGCGACGGCTGTGCCCGACGAAGTCGATCGTGGGGGTCTTCATGCCCGCGCTCCTGCCGTCGAACGGCTGGCTGGCTCGCTGCCGCGGAGGTTGCGACGGGTCAGCACGCCCTTGTCGCCCAGCAGGTAGGCGGCCGGGCGACCGAAGGTGTACATGATCGCCAGGTCGAGCAGGTTGGAAACCCCGAGCATCAACGCGAAGCCACGCACGGGCCCGACCGCGAGGAAGTAGAGGATCGCCGCGGCTGCGATGGTGACGGTGTTGCCGGTGAGGTTGGTGCGCCAGGCGGAGTGGTGAGCGCGTCTGACCGCGGTACGCACCGTCTTGCCGAGGTTGATCTCGTCACGGATGCGTTCGCCGAAGATGATGGCCGAATCGGCGGTGATGCCGATCGAGACGATGATCCCGGCCACCCCGGCCAACGTGAGCGCGAAGCCGACCTCGCCCATCGCCGAGATCCCCGCCACGACCAACAGCCCGTAGAGCGAGACCTCGAACACCGCGATGACGCCGATCCACCGGTAGAACCACACCAGCCACAGCGCCACCAGGGCCAGTCCGATCAGTCCGGCGAGGATGCCCGAGCGCAGCGACTCGGTCCCCAGCGTCGGCGAGACGTTCTGGAAGG
>JBKGZF010000009.1:0-17039 GCA_046545715.1 Nitriliruptoraceae bacterium
CCGGTGTGGGGAGTTTCCCACTCCAACTTCCGTCACGAACTCAGACGCGGAACACGACGGCCGGCACCGCGGCGCGATCGCGGCGCCTCTCGCCCACGGCTGATTGCGACGCCTGCGCCGGGAGAGGCCCACCCTCGGCGGGATCGGGAGCTGACGCCAAGCGCGTCCGCACTGCACCGTCCCGCCGTCGAGGCCGAGTACCGTCACGCCGTCGCGTACACCCTGGGCGTGGCGCTCACCTACCCAAGGCGAACACCGTCCGGGTGCGATCGGGATGCATGCCCCCGGGCGCCCGTGGGGACCGGGGTGGATCGAAGGTTCCACGATGACCACCGTTGCACCGACGCCGGATGAGCCAGCGCAGCTACGCGAGCTCGCCGTCGAGATCGCACGCGAGGCCGGTCAGCTGTTGCGCGGCTTCGCCACCGAGCGAGCCGGCGGCGGTGATATCGACGTCGGCTCCAAGAGCTCGCAGACCGATCCGGTCTCCGAGGCGGACCGGGCCTCGGAGCGGCTCATCGCCTCACGACTGGGGGTGGCGCGACCGGACGACGGTCTCCTCGGTGAGGAGGACCAGGCCAGCAGGGAGAGCGGGTCGGGGCTGACCTGGGTGGTCGATCCGCTCGACGGCACCGTCAACTTCCTCTACGGCATCCCGATCTGGGCGGTCTCCATCGCCGTGGTGGATAGCTCCGGTCCACTGGCCGGGGCGGTCTACGATCCCAGCCGCGACGAGATGTTCCACGCCGCTCGGGGGTTCGGCGCGCGACTCGGTGACACGCCGCTGGCCTGCAGTGCGGTCAGCGACCTCAGCCAGGCCCTGGTTGCGACCGGCTTCGCCTACGACGCCGCCGTACGCGTCGCCCAGGGCCGCTTGGTGGCCGACCTGCTCGGTCGGGTCCGTGACGTGCGTCGTGCTGGCTCGGCCGCGTTGGACCTGTGCTGGCTGGCCGCCGCTCGGCTCGATGCCTACGTCGAGTTCGGTCTGCAGTCGTGGGACTGGGCTGCCGGATCGTTGGTGGTCACCGAGGCTGGTGGACGTTCCAGCGAGCACCGCGCCACCCTCGGCGGCAGATCCCTGCCGGGTCTGTGCGCGGGCGGCCCGGTGGCCCACGACCACCTCGTCGAGTGGCTGGAGGCGACCACATGAGCGCAACGGTGGACCTTCGTTCCGACACCGTGACCCGTCCGACGCCGGGGATGCGTCGCGCCATGGCCGAGGCCGAGGTCGGTGATGACGTCTACGGCGAGGATCCGACCGTCACCCGTCTCGAGCAGCGCGTCGCGGAGATGTTCGGCCGTGAGGCGGCGGTATTCACCCCCTCGGGGCTGATGGCCACCCAGGTCCTGCTCCGTGCACTGGTCGCGCCCGGCACCGAGGTGGTCTGTGAGTCCGACGCACACGTCGTCGCCTACGAGGTCGGGGCTGCGGCCATCAATGCCCAGGTGCAGTTCCGCACGGTCGATGGCGATCGCGGTCGCCTCGACGCAGACCGGGTCCGTGCCGCTCTGCGCCCGGCGGGCTTCCCCTATACCGAGGTGTCGGCGATCTCGGTCGAGGAGACCACCAACCGCGGCGGTGGCGCGATCCACGGCCTCGCGGGGCTCCGCGGACTGCGCGCCGTGGCCGACGAGCGTTCGCTGCTCCTCCACGGCGACGGGGCACGGTTGTGGAACGCGTTGGTCGTTACCGGAGATGACCCAACGAAGGTCGGGGCAACCTTCGATGCCTTCAGCGTGTGCCTGTCCAAAGGGTTGGGTGCGCCGGTCGGGTCACTGGCGGTCGGTGACGCGGAGGTGATCGAACGTGCCCGGCTGTGGCGTCGCCGCTTCGGCGGGGCCATGCGTCAAGCGGGGGTGCTGGCCGCCGCCGGTCTCTACGCGCTCGACCATCATCTCGAGCGGCTCGCCGATGACCACGCGGCCGCGCGCTCGCTGGCCGAGTCCGTCGCCTCCGCCGTCCCCGGTGCGCTCGATCCCGGCAGCGTCGAGACCAACATGGTCTATGTCACCACCGGTGAACGCTCGGCGGCCGAGGTCGTTGCAGCGCTGCGTTCCGACGGGGTCCTGGTCGGTGTCATGGGGCCGTCGCTGCTGCGGATGGTCACCCACCTCGACGTGGATCCTGATGGGATCGAGCTCGCCGGTAAGCGCCTCGTGGCTGCGCTGAGCTGAACGGGCTCAGACCGAGGCGGCCGAGCGTCCCCAGGCACCGCTGCGCCGCTCGCGGTCGATCGTGGCGACCTCGCGACCGGCGGCGGTCGCGTAGCGCTGCACGATCTCGCGCAGGTGGAGGATGTCGTCCTTGATCAGCGCCTGCGGGCCGTCGACCAGCGCAGCCTCGGGCTGAGGGTGGACGTCGACGATCAGCCCATCGGCGCCGACCGCGATCGCAGCTCGGATCAGCGGCAGCACCAGCTCGCGCTTACCACCCGAGTGCGATGGATCGATGATCACCGGCAGGTGGGTCAGCGACTGCGCGACCGGGACGGCGGAGACGTCGAGGGTGTTGCGGGTCATCGGCTCGTAGGTGCGGATGCCCCGCTCGCACAGGACGATCTGCAGGTTGCCGGTGTGGGCGATGTACTCCGCCGCCATGATCCACTCGTCGATCGTGGCGGTCAGCCCGCGCTTGAGCAGCACAGGCTTGCCCGCCATGCCGACCTCCTTGAGCAGCTGGAAGTTCTGCATGTTGCGAGCACCGACCTGGAGCATGTCCGCTTTGGCGGCCACCGTGTCCACGTCGCCGGGTGTCACCACCTCGGTGACGAACGGCAGATCGAGGTCATGGGAGACGTCGTTCAGGATGTCCAAGCCGGCCTCGCCGAGCCCCTGGAATGCGTAGGGCGAGGTGCGTGGCTTGTAGGCACCGCCACGCAGGATCGTCGCGCCGGCATCCTTGGCCATGCGGCAGGCCTGGTCGGTCTGCCCCTCGGTCTCGACCGCACATGGCCCGGCGATCAGGGTGACCGTGTCTCGGCCTATCGGGGTGTCGGCGACCCAGACTGTCGATGGCCGTGGATGGGTCTCGTTGCTGACCAGCTTGTAAGGCTTGCTGACCCGGATCACGTCCTCGACGCCTGGGAAGGCGTGGAGTGGCAGTTCGGTGAACTGCGCGAGGTCACCGACAAGGCCGATGATCGTCTGATTCTTGCCCCGGGAGACGAACGCGTCGCCACCGACCTCGGAGATGGCCTTCACGACCTTCGTGACGTCAGCGTCACTGGCGCCGCTACGCATCACCACGACCATCGAGGCGTCCTCTCGCATATCCGACCCTGTCCGATGCGGTCGACATCGACCGCCGAGGAACGGTACCACCGGCCCTTGCGCGCGCAGAACGCGCGTGGCGGCCGGTAGGGATGCCGGTCTAGGCTACCCCGGTCCGTTCTGAGCCGTTCCGACCCGTCCCGATCGGTTCAGATCAGACCAGACCAGATCCGGTTCGCCAGCACCTTCCAGGGCCGGTCCACAGATCCCGCCGCTCGGAGCGATCGACCCACCGTGCCTGATGACCCAGATGCCGCCGAGCCCGGCTGTCCCGACTGCGGTGCGACGATCCGTCCCCCCGGACGGTTCTGTACCGGGTGTGGCCGACGTCTGCGCGCACACGACGGCACGTCACGCGACCACGACGAGGCACCCCTGCGCGATGAGCTGACGGCTGACGAGCAGCCCACTGCGCGCCGCGACGATGTCCCTCCTGCCTCGGGGTGGTCGGCAACCCGGCGCTGCCCGGGTTGCGGCGCGGTCAACGTCCATCACCGTGTGCTGTGTTGGCGGTGTGGTATCGACCTCGACGGTGAGGACGGTGCGACGGTGGCGCCGTTGGCCTCGCAGACGTTCACGGGCGGGCCGTCAGGTGCGCCGGTGGCAACGCGGCGCGGTGTGCGCTGGTTGTGGCCGGCGGTGGCGGGACTGCTCGCGATCGCCGGGGTGATCGCCGCGCTCGTCCTCGGAGAGGTGGGGCCCTTCGAGCCGGGCCCCACGCCGCTCGAGCGCCTCGCGTTCCCGGCCGAGAGCTACGGCGAGGACGACGCAGCGCTCGAGCTCGCCAGCGTCGCGGCGTTGACCACCCGCGAGTCATCCGGCGATCGCAGCTTCGGGCCGCAGACGATGGTCGACGGCGATCTCACGACCGCGTGGCACGGCGACGGGGAGCAGCTGCCGGCCGAGACCGGTGAGAAGGTCGATGTCCTGCTCGAGGAGCCTGCGTGGGTGGCCGGGCTGGTCCTGGCGAACGGCGATCACCGGGATTCAGAGCACTATGCCGCGGCAGGCCGGCTCCAACGCGCCGAGCTGCGCTTCGATGGCGGGCACGCGATCCAGGTGACGCTGCTCGATCTCGGTCGCGAGCTCCAGTACGTCGAGTTCGACGAGCCGGTGCTGACCACCGCGGTGCGGATCGCGGTGGAGGAGGTCGTAGCGGGCGCCGAGCGTGACGATCCGGCGATCTCCGAGCTCGAGCTGCGCGGCTACCCCGCGGACGAGGACGACGCCGCGCTCGCCGAGCAGCGGGCCGAGGAGCTGCCCGCGGCGGGTGAGATCACCATCAACGGCAGCTCGCCAAGGCTGCGTCTGCCGGTCGGTGCCGGCTCACTCGTAGGCGAACAGCACCACGGTGTCACCGGGCAGTAGCTCGGCGCCAGGCGCAGGATCCTGATCGAACACGCGGCCAGGGTTGAGCAGCGCGCCGAACCCGCCGCTGAGCTCCACCTCGACCTCGAAGCCGAGCTCCTCGAGCTGGGCCACGGCCTCGTCGGTCGGTTCGTCGCGCACGGCTGGGACCTCGATCGGCTGCGGACCGTCGCTTACGACGACCTCGACGACCTCGCCACTGGTCAGCGTCTCACCGGCCTTAGGTGACTGGGACAGCACGGCGCCGGCGGGGATGTCGGGGTCGTGACGGCGTTCGACCTCGTCGAGGACCAGGTCGAGTGCGGCGAGCTGGTCGTCGGCCTCCTGCACCGCCGTGCCACGCAGCTCGGGCACCTCGATCGGGGTGGGGCCCAGGCTGATGACCAGCAGGACCGAGCTGGCCTCATCCACCGTGCGCCCGGGTTCCGGCTCGGTGCTGATGACCCGATCCTCGGCCACCTGCTCGTCGTGGCGGTGGGTGAGCGCGATCTCGAAGCCGGCCGTCCGCAGCTGCTCCTCGGCGTCGTCGGCGGGGTCCCCCACGACGTCCGGGACGTCCACCTGGGCGGGGCCGGCGGAGACGACCAGGACCACGGTGCCGCCACGGCGCAGCTGGTCGCTCGGCTCCTGGGAGATGACGTGGTCCTCGGGTACCTCGAGGTGGTGAGGTCGGTCGGGCTCGAGGCCGACGTCGAAGCCGGCGTCGAGCAGCTGGTCACGTGCATCGGCGACCGGCTCACCCACCACGTCGGGAACCTCGGTCATCGGCGCGATGACCTGATCCCAAGCGAGGAGCCCACCACCGGCCAGCAGCAGCGCCAACAGCACGGCCGTCCACGCTCGGCGCGGTCGGTGGCGACGCTGGTTCCCGCTCGTGCCGCTGGGGCCTACATCGGCAGGTGGTGGCGGTCCGCTCGGCTCCGCGCGCACCCCCATGGCCGGCGTCGTCGCCGCGGCCTGGTCCGCTGTGTCGTGCCGTGCCGCGGCGACCTCATCGGACCCCGCCACCATCGCGGCCGCGGTCGGGTTCGCGCCACCCGCTTCGGGCACCACCACGCCGGCTCTGCCCGTCAGCGCGCGGGCGAGCGCCGCTCCGTTCGCATAGCGCTGCTCTGAATCGATGGCGGTCGCGGTCGCGACCACGGCGTCGAGCCAGTCGGGCACGTCCGGGCGCACGTCGGAGGGGGCGGGGACGGGCCGCTCGAGGTGGGCCATCGCCGTCGCGAACGCCGACTCCGCCTGGTGCGGCGGTTGACCGACCAGGCACTCGTAGAGCACCACGCCGAGCGCGTAGACGTCGGCCCGTGCGTCGACCGGTTCGCTGCGCACCGCTTCGGGGGCGAGGTAGTGGGGTGAGCCCACCAGGACCTCGCCGCCGAAGGTGCTGGTCGCCGAGGCCGCCGCTCGCGCCAGTCCGAAATCGGTGATCCGTACGGTGCCGTCACGGCCGAGCAGCAGGTTCTCGGGCTTGACGTCACGGTGGACCAAGCCTGCTGCATGGGCGGCACCGAGGCCATGGGCGACCGGGGCCAGGACCGCGACGGCCTCGTCGGGGGGCAGGTACGAGCGCACGCGCAGGACATCGCGCAGTGAGACCCCCTCCACCAGCTGCATCACGAGGTAGGGGCCGTTGGCGGTCTCACCCCAGTCGTGCACCGCGACGACGTTGGGGTGGCTGAGGGCCGCGGCGGCCCGTGCCTCGCGTCGGAAGCGGTCCAGGAAGGTCGCGTCGCCCGCTAGGTGGGCGTGCAGCAGCTTGATCGCGACCTCACGATCGAGCACCTCGTCGTGGGCCCGGTAGACCGAGGCCATGCCGCCGCGTCCGAGCTCCTCGATCAGCACGTACCGATCGCCGACCCGGTGAGGGACGGTGTCACGGTGCAGGGTGTGGTCGACCACCGGTGGGGACCTCGAGGGCTACCAGAACAGGACCGGAGGGTACGCCAGCCTCGGGCCGTTCCCCGGGAAGGGGCGTGTACGGCTGATCAGTCGCCGGTCTGCAACCGGTCGAGGCGGTCGCGCAAGGTGGAGTAGAGCGTGCGCAGCTCGTCGATCTCGCCGCTGAGCTGCTGGATGCTGGCCTGGGCGCCCTCGACCTCGTCACGCACAGCGGCGATCTCGCCGTCGCGCGCGGCTAGGTCCTGCTCGAGCTCGGCGAGGCTGCCGGCGAGCTGATCGAGATCGTCGTTGGTCGCCTGCAGCTGCTCGTCCAGCGGCTCCTCGTCCTCGTCCTCCTCGGTGGCCTGCACCAGCTCATCGGTCAGCTCCTCCAGTCCCGTGGTGGTGTCCTCCAGGGACTCCAGACGCTCGACGGTCGCCGAGCGCTCCTGGCGCAGCGAGTCGACCTCGGCCTGCAGGGACTCGAGCTCCCGCGAGCGGTCCTCGGTGTCGCCGTCACTGCACCCGACCAGGAGCCCGACGGCGCACACGCCCGCGGCGAGCCACCGGGGCAGGGCGCCGGCCAGGTGGGGGATCTCGGGGCAGCGGGGGAGCGTCACGCCGGGCAGGCTACGGGCCACACGCCGGGATGCGAGCACCCTGGACCGGTAGCGTGCGGCCGACGACCCAGCAGGCCGCACCTGCACTGCCCTCACCTGCACTTACCTCACCTGTACGGGTCCCACCCGGCGGACCACGCCCGGTGGGCCGCGCCGATCACACGACGCCAGGAGGCCACGATGGTGCTGCGACGACGCCGGCGCCCCGGCCGATCCGAGGCCGCGCCCCCGCACGTCGACGGCGAGGTGGGCGAGCACGCCGCTGCCACCGGCCATGGCACCTCGGCGTCGGAGGAGCCCGAAGTGGCCAACGACCCCGATGCGGCTGACCGTGCTACCGCGAGCTTCGAGGACGAGCTCGAGGCGCTCGGCTTCCGCGCGTATGGTGAGTCGCGGCGCGGAGGGCGGATGTGGGCGCTGCAGTTCAACCGCTTCCTGACCTTCGTGCTGCACGCCTACGACGACGCAGCGCTGCTGACCTGGTCGTTCGACCTTGGCGAGTTCGCCGATGAGCGCGGGTGGCGTTCGAGCGTGACGGACCTCACCGCCGCAGAGATCTACCCCAAGCACGATGTCCGCTTGCCGCTGGATGTCGATGCGGTCGGTGCGGAGATCACGCGCACCCTGGCCTCGCTGCGGATCGATCTGGGCGATCCGCAGCTATGACCGCCGATGACGGCTGGGAGCCCACGACCACCTTGGCCGCCGTCGGCGTGGTCAGCGGTGGCGACGCCGTCGTGTCAGCTGAGGCGGTAGGAGCGAGACGTCCGAGCTCGCGAGCCGATCACCGCGCTCGCCTGCCTCGAACAGTCCACGCACCGCGGAGCCGCCGACGACCACCACCTCGCCGAGGACCGCGAGCAGCAGCCCGAGACCGGCCAGCTCCGCCAGGCGAGCGAGCGCCAGCCCGTCCTCGCGGGTGAGCCCCAGGACGATCCAGGCGACGACGACCAGCGCTCCGATGGTCACCAGCAGCACCCGCAGTCGACGGGCGGTGCGGCTCCAGTCGACGATCGGTCGGTGCGGCGTCGACACGCTCAGCTCCCGGCGTCATCGAGGGTCGGCAGCGCCTCGAGCTCGGCGACCAGCTCGTCGGCGTCGAGCACGTTGTCCCAACGCGCCTCGATCGTGCCATCCGCGCCCACGAGGAACACCCAGGGCTCGTTGCCGCCGTCCCGTGTCTGGATCCACTGGGCCGCCGCGTCGTTGAGCTCCTGCTCGTCGAAGTCGCGCCACACCTCGAGGTGGACGAAGTCGGCGCGATCCGAGTACTCCTCGGCCAGCTCCACGAGCTCTCCGGTCAACGGGCCACAGAAGCGGGTCTGGCAGTAGACGGGGGTGGCGATGCCCACCACGACGGGCCGGCCTGCCTCGATCGACTCCGCGATGGTGGTCTGGTGCAGCTCAGGATCGGGGATCTCGTCGTCGGCCTCCTGGGCCCGGGAGTCGACCATCACGGGCTCGGCGTCACCGGACTCGACATCCGCCATGGTGAGGTTGTCGACGGCCGGGGCCGGGTCGCCGACGCCGGGCACCTCGCTGTCCTCGGGGACGTTGAACGCCTGCTGGCCGCTGACGACCGTGCCGTCATCGAGCTCGGCGACCACCTGCAGGCCGTAGACGCCGGGGCGGTCGAGGTCGACGCGCGCCTCGTAGACGCCGCTGCCGGTGTCGTCGACCAGGGTGGGCTGGTCGGCCTCGCCCTCGGGCTCGAGCCCGGGCACGCCGAGGAACCGTGCGGACGTCTGCTGCTCGATGTCGGCCTCGGTGTCGGTCTCCTCACCCTCGCCGAGGTAGGCCAGACCGAACTCCACCTCGCCGAAGGCGACCAGCTGCCGGCTGGGGCTGAAGACGCCGGCCATCAGACGCTGGTCCTCGCCGACGGTGAGATCGAAGCTGGCGATCGCGACCGATAGCTCGGTGAGCTCCTCGTCGTCGGGATCGTCAGCGGCGGCGGGTTCCGACCCCTCGTCCCCGCACGCGGCGAGCAGCAGCGCGCCGGCCGCGAGGACCGCGAGTGCGCGGTGCGCGGCGGGCGCGTGTCCGACACGGTGAGAGCGGGAGAGAAGCAGGCGCACGGGCGGGCTCCGGGGGGGGGCAGGTCGACGACGCCCGAGGGTACGGCAGTGCCGCGGTGGCCACTACCCGGCGGGCGCGGTCGAGGCCGGTGCTGGCCGTACCCTGCCACCCATGCGGATCCTTGCGTGGGTGGTGAGCGCGGCGCTGCTCGGCGCCTGCACGGCGGCGGGAGCCGACGGCGACGGGGCCGGGGACGCCGCAGTGGACGGCGCCGAGCCCGAGGAGCTCACGGTCGCCGCGGGTCCGGACGCGGAGTCCGCGCTGCTCGCCGAGGTGATGGTCGGGTTGCTGGAGCGTGCCGAGCTGCCGGCCTCGACGCTGCACTACAACGATGCTCGGGATGCGCGCCGTGCCCTCGAGTCAGGGGAGGTCGACGTCCGTACCGGCTACACGGGCGAGGCCTGGTTGCAGAGCCTCGAACGGGCGGATCCGCCGGGCGATGTCCACGAGAGCTTCGTCGAGGTGCAGGCCCACGACGCCGAGGAGGGGCTGGTGTGGCTCGAACCGGAGTTCGAGGACGGGCTGACCGGACCACCGGCGAACGCGACCTTCGCGTTCATGGTGGCCGGGCCACCGTCGGTCGACGCGGGGCTGACCACGATGTCGCAGCTGGCCACGCGGCTCTCGGAGCAGGGCGAGGCGACCCTGTGCGTCGACCGTGAGTTCGCCTCGCGCACCGACGGGCTGCGCGCGGTCCTCGCGGCCTACAGCGTGCGTAGCGACCAGCCGGTGCTGGCCGCCGAGCCGGACGAGGTGGTGGGGGCGGTGCTCGCCGGGGACTGCCTCGCGGGTCTGTCGACCGCGACCGACGGTGCCGCCTGGGCGGCGGGTCTGCGGCCGCTGGTCGACGATCTGGAGGTGTTCCCGGCCTTCGCGGTCCTGCCGCAGCTCAGCGAGGAGGCGCTCGAGGAGCAGCCGGGGATCGAGGCGGCGCTGCGCCCGCTGGCATCGCAGCTGAGCACCGCGCGGCTCGGTCGCTGGAACGCGCGGGTCGCGGCCGGTGAGGCCCTCGAGCAGGTCGCCGAGCAGGCGGTCGCCGAGCTCGTCGAGCTCACGGGACGTCCGGGTGCCGATGCCGAGGGGTGAGGGCACCGGGGACGCTGCGGGTCGCCTGGTGACGGCCTGGGGGCGCTGGCCCGGCGCTCAGTAGCGCTGGGGCACGAAGGTCTGATCCTCCATGGGTGGACGCACGTAGCCGCCACGTGGTGGTGGCCGGTCCCCGAGCTCGATCGGCTCCGGGGTCCGATCGGTGTAGTCGAACCGGTCGAGCAGATGGGCGATGCAGTTGAGCCGTGCGTGGCGCTTGACGTCCGCATCCACGACCCACCACGGCGCCTGCTTGATGTCGGTGTGGTTGAACATCTCGTCCTTGGCGCGGGAGTACTGCTCCCATAGCTCACGGGCCTGGAGGTCCATGGTGGAAAGCTTCCAGCGCTTGGTGGGGTCCTGGTTGCGCGAGCGGAAGCGTCGCTCCTGCTCCTCGTCGCTGATCGAGAACCAGTACTTGATGATCGGGATGCCGGCACGCACCAGCATCCGCTCGAACTCCGGGCAGGTGCGCATGAACTCGTTGACCTGCTCGTCGCTGGCGAAGCCCATGACCCGCTCGACCCCGGCGCGGTTGTACCAGGAGCGGTCGAACAGGACGATCTCCCCGGCGGCGGGCAGCTGCTCGACGTAGCGCTGGAAGTACCACTGGGTCGTCTCGCGGTCGGAGGGGGTGCCGAGCGCGACGGTGCGCACGATGCGGGGGTTGGTGCGTTCGGTGATCCGTTTGATCACGCCGCCCTTGCCGGCGGCGTCGCGTCCCTCGAAGATCACCACGATGCGTTGGCCGGTCTCCTTGACCCAGTGCTGGAGCTTGACGAGCTCGACCTGGAGACGGGCGAGTTCCCGCTCGTAGACCTTCTTGCGGAGCACGCCGCGGCTGTCGTAGGCGTCGGGTTCGAACACCCGTGGTCCGTCGCTGTCCATGTCCGGCGCTCCTCGCCGCAGCCGGTCTGGCTGCCGTCTGTGACCTCGCCGTGGCGTCGGTGCGGTCGAGCGCGCTCGGCAGTGGTCACGGTACGCCGGTTGACGCGCTGGTGGTGTGCGCAGCGCGTGCGTGCGCGGGGTCAGCCGCCGATGTGCGCCCGTCGTGCGGGACGGCGGACGAGGTGGCGGGTGTCGCACCGTTTGCGTACGGTCACCCAGGAAGTCGAACGTGCGTTCGGTCCCGGCATGGTCGGCTCAGGCACGGTCGGCTCAGACACGGTCGGCCCAGACGCGGGGGACAGCACCGACGTCGGTCGAGGAGGTGGACAGGTGAGCAAGCGCTACCGAGAGTCGCTCGACGCCGTGGAGCTGGATCGCGACGGGCTGGCTCGCGACGCCACGAAGGACGTCGCCGACCTCCCGCCGACGGCGTTCACCTGGCGTGGTGAGCGCTACCGGGTGGTCGCGGTCCTCGGGCACTGGTACGAGGACGAGGGCTGGTGGCGCCGCACCGACGGGCTGCCCGAGCGGATCGAGCGCACCGATCTGTGGCGGGTCGAGGCCCGCAACGGTGCTCCCACCCGGGGTGTGTACGAGCTGGTGCGACGCGGCGATGCCTGGCGGCTCGACCGCATCTGGGACTGAGCCCGCGGACCTCGCCGCAGCCACCGCTCCAGCGGCTACCTCGAGGTGGGGGAGAGCAGCGACGCGAGGGAGGTTCGCCTCAGCCGACCCGGTCGCTGCGGTGGGTGGCGACCTGGCGCTTGAGCCGCGTGAGGATCGCGTCCATGCCCTGTAGCCGCAGTGGGCTGATCGCCTCGGCGAGGCCCAGGTCGTGGTGGAAGTCCCTGGGAACGGCGAGCACCTCGTCGACAGTCGCGCCGTTGAGCCCCTCGGAGAGGATGCCGGCGAACCCGCGGGTGGTGGGCGATTCCGGCGGTGAGTCGAACCAGACGGTGACGCGGCCGTCCTCGTCGACCTCGGTGGTCAGGAAGAACGGGGTCTGGCACTCCTCGACCTGCTCGAGCTCCTCGGGGTGGTCGGCGAGCCGGGCTGGCAGCGGTGGCACCTTGTCGGAGTACTCCACCAGCAGCTCGATGCGCAGCTCCATCGGCGCGGCGGCGAACTCGTTCACCACGTTCTCAAGGTTGGCGGGCAAGCTCATCGCGGTGGACTCCTACCGTGGGCGGTGCCGTTACGCCTGGCGTCACGGTACCCCCGACGGTGCGACCGGCAGCCGGGGGCCGCCGAGGAGCGACCGACTCGACCGAGGAGACGACCGATGGCCATCGAGGCCTACGACGATGACCCCAAGATCGCCCGCTACGCCAACCCCAGGGTGCTGGTGACCACCGAGTGGCTCGCTGAGCACCTCGGTGAGCCCGGGCTCAAGGTGGTCGAGTCCGACGAGGACGTGCTGCTCTACGAGACGGGCCACATCCCCGGTGCGGTCAAGGTCGACTGGCACACCGAGCTGCAGGATCCGGTCACCCGCGACTACATCGACGGCGCCGGCTTCGCCGAGCTGATGCGCTCCAAGGGGATCTCCCGCGACGACACGGTCGTGTTCTACGGCGACAAGAGCAACTGGTGGGCGGCCTATGCGCTGTGGGTGTTCACCCTGTTCGGGCACGAGGACGTGCGGCTGCTCGATGGTGGCCGCGGCAAGTGGCTGGCCGAGGATCGGCCGGTGACCACCGAGAAGCCGGACATCACCCCGGGCGACTACCCGGTCGTGGAGCGCGACGACGCGGCGATCCGCGCGTTCCGCGAGGACGTCGAGCAGCACCTCGAGCGCGGCGGGCAGCTCGTGGACGTGCGCAGCCCACAGGAGTTCACGGGCGAGCGCACCCACATGCCCGACTATCCCCAGGAAGGGGCACTTCGTGGTGGCCACATCCCCGGTGCCCGCAGCGTGCCGTGGGGGCGTGCCGCGAAGGAGGACGGCACCTTCAAGCCCGTCGAGGAGCTGCGCGAGCTCTATGAGCTACAGGAGGGGGTCTCCGCCGACGAGGAGACGATCGTCTACTGCCGCATCGGGGAGCGCTCGAGCCACAGCTGGTTCGTGCTGACCCAGCTGCTCGGCCACGACCGCGTCCGCAACTACGACGGGTCGTGGACCGAGTGGGGCAACCTGGTGCGCGCACCGATCGAGACCGGCGAGGCCTCCTGACCCGGGACGGGCTCCTACGTCCCCTGCGGTGGTGGTGCCAGGCAGAGGTCGCGTGGACGCCGTCAGCGGGCGAGGTCGGCCAATGCCTCCAGCACCCGGTCGACGTCGTCCGCACCGTGGTAGTGGACGAAGCCGATGCGCACCGCCCCGCCGCTGTCCAGCAGGCCGAGCGCGCGCATCGGCTCGATCGCGTAGTAGTGGCCGGCCCACACGTTGATCCCGCGAGCGGCGAGCGTCTCGGCGACGGCGATCGGGGTGAGACCCTCGACGGTGACCGCGAAGGTGGGGGTGCGCTCGCGGGCCTCGGCGGGCCCGTGGAGCCGGACGTGGCGCAGCGGTGCGATGCCGGCCAGGAACCGCTCGGTGAGCGTGGCCTCGTGGGCGGCGATCGCATCCATGCCGAGCTCGTCGAGGTGGTCGATCGCCCCGCCGATGCCCGCGATCGTCTCGAAGCTCGCGGTGCCGGTCTGCCAGCGGTCGGGGCCCTCGTCGGGCGCCGGCCGCAGCCGCTCGGGGGTGATCTGGGTGAGCAGCTGCGGATCGGCCGCGAGGATCCCGGCGTGCGGACCGAAGAACTTGTAGGGCGAGCAGGCCAGCACGTCGATCCCGCTCGCTCGACGGTCGATGCGCGCGTGCGGGGCGAGATGGACCGCGTCCATGAACGTCCACGCGTCCACGGACCTGGCCGCCTCGATCAGGGGGGTGGGGTCGACGATCGTGCCGAGCGCGTTGGAAGCGCCGGGGAAGGTGACCAGCCGGGTGTCGTCGCGAACCGCGGCGTCCAGGGTGTCGAGGTCCAGCCGCCCGGTTGCGGGGTCGAGGCCCACGAAGCGCACGGTCGCGCCGGTGCGCTCGGCGAGCGCGAGCCACGGTGAGACGTTGGCGTCGTGGTCGAGGCGGGTGCACGCGATCGCGTCGCCGGGGCCGAGCTGCGAGGTCAGTGCCCGGGCGAGGTGGATCGTCAGCGTGGTCATGTTGGGGCCGAAGACGACCGACTCCGGCTGGGTGCCGAGCAGGCCCGCGACCTGGCCTCGGACGCCGTCGACCAGCGCATCGACGCGTTGTGAGATGGGGAAGGCGCCGTGGGTGTTGGCGGTGCCCGAGCGCAGGTGGCCGGCCATCGCCTCGATCGCGGCATCGACCGCCTGGGTGCCGCCGGGCGCATCCGCGTGGACCAGGGGCTGGCCGGTGGGGCCGATCTCGTGCAGCGCGGGGAACCGGTTGCGGATGCTGGCTGGGTCGAACACGTCCACCTCGGGCTCGGCCTTGGGGGATCGGCCTCGGGATCGGCGCAGCGCAGCCTAGTGCGGCGAGGTAGCGGCTTCGGGCGGGGTCCGCACGCGGTTGGCGGGCGATCACGGCCATCCCTACCGTCAACCGGTACCGAACATGCGTTCGACCGCCGTGAGGTGTGGGGTGATGGCACGCAGCCAGCGGGTCGGGACGGCCTCGACGCCGCCGTTCGCGCATCTGACGACCCGTTCGTCCTACTCGCTGCGCGATGGGGCGATCCGCCCGCACGAGCTCGCGTCAGCGGCGAGCGCGGCCGGGATGAGCCACGTCGCGCTGACCGATCGTGACGGGCTCTACGGCGCGGTGCGCTTCGCCCGGGCCGCGGCGGCCGAGGGGGTGACACCGGTGTTCGGCTCCGACCTGGCGCTGGCCCCCGACCAGGGGCGGCCCGGCTGGGAGCTGACCCGTGCCGGCCGTGATCGTCGCTCCTCCGCGGCTGGTGGCACGTCCGGTGCACGCGGTACGTCCGGTGCACGCGGTACGTCCGGTGCACGCGGCACATCCGGTGCACGCGGCGCGGCCGACGCGCCGGCGGCGGACCCACGGGCCCGGCGACCGGGCGGTGGCCCGGCGTGGCTCGAGGACGATGCCCCCCGGGTGACGTTGCTGGCCGCGACGCAGGCCGGGTACGCCGATCTGTGTCGCACGGTGAGTGCAGCCCATGCGGCCGTGCGCGGCGATGCACACCTGGCTGCGGACCACCTCGGCGTCGCCGCCGCATCCGATGGCGTGTTCGCCGTGCTGGGAGCCGACGCGCCGGTGGGGCGGCTGCTCGCACGCGGCCACCTCGATGCCGCCGAGGTGGAGCTGCGCCGCTGGTTGGAGGTATTCGGACGGGACCGGGTGGTGCTCGGTGTCCGCGACCACCGGGTCGCGCCGGGCGGCCGGGTCGTCAGCGGCGGCGTCCGGCGGGGCGCGCGTGACGAGCCCGGTGACGACGTGCGGATCCGTCGCACGCTCGAGCTCGCCGAGCGGCTCGGGGTACGGGCGGCCGCCGTCAACGACGTGCGCTACCTGCGTCCGCAGGACGTCGCGGTCGCCGACGTGCTGCGCTGCGTGCGTCAGCAGGTCCCGCTCAGCAGCCGCCACCTCGACCGATCGACCGCGCAGGCCTGGTTCACCACCCCCGCCGAGCAGCACGAGCGGTTCGCCGAGCGGCCGGACCTGCTGGCCAGCGCCCATGAGGTCGCGGTCGCCTGCGAGGTCGATCTCGGGCTCGGGCAGCTGCACGTCCCGCAGCTGACGGGGCTCGGGCCGGAGGTCGCCGCCGGCGAGCTGCACCGCCGTTGTTGGCAGGGGGTGGCCGACCGCTTCCCGCGGGTCACCCCGCAGGTCCGCGAGCAGCTGGAGCGTGAGCTGGCGATGATCGACCGGCTGGGGCTGCACGATCTGTTCCTGGCGGTCGCCACGGTGGTCGACGACGTGCGTGAGGCCGGGGTGCTGGTGGCCTGCCGCGGCTCGGCCGCCGGCAGTCTGGTGTGCTACGCGCTGCGGATCAGCGACGTCGATCCGATCGCCAACGACCTGGTGTTCGAGCGGTTCATCAACCCCTACCGCGACGAGCTGCCCGACATCGACCTGGACGTCGAATCGCACCGGCGCGAGGACGTCTACGACCTGGTGATGGCCCGCTTCGGTGAGCACCGCACGGCCTGCGTGGCGATGCTCGAGACCTTCCAGGCCAAGATGGCCGTGCGCGAGGTCGGCAAGGTGCTCGGGCTGCCCGCGGCGGAGCTCGACACGATCGCGGCCAGCTTCAGCCATGTGCGGGCCCGTGACGTGCGGGCGATGATGCAGCGGCTGCCCGAGCTCGAGCACGCCAACCTCGACGCAGGGCAGCTCGAGACGCTGTTCGACGTGGTCGAGCGTATCGACGGCTTCCCCCGGCACGTGGCGATGCACCCTTGCGGGATCCTGCTGGGCGACGTCGATCTGGCCACGCGCACCCCGCTGGAGCGCTCCGCCCACGGCTACCTGATGAGCCAGTTCGACAAGGACGACGTCGCGGCGCTCGGGCTGCTCAAGCTCGACGTGCTGGGGGTACGGATGCTCTCGGCGATGCGCCACTGCCTGGACCTGGTCAACGGCACCGCCGATCGCCCGCCGACCCGTGAGCCCGATCCCGGCGCGCCCGGCCGGGACGAGGCCGGACGGCTGGATCTCGACCGTGTCCCCCGGGATGATCCGCAGGCCTACCAGCTGCTGCGCTCGACCCACTCGGTGGGGGTGTTCCAGCTCGAGTCACCGGGCCAGCGCGAGCTGCTCAGCCGCCTACAGCCGGAGCGGTTCGGCGATCTGATCGCTGAGATCTCGCTGTTCCGACCCGGACCGGTCAAGGCCGACATGGTCACCCCCTACGTGGCCCGGCGCCACGGCGAGGAGCC
>JBKGZF010000010.1:0-16077 GCA_046545715.1 Nitriliruptoraceae bacterium
CTGTCGATCCGTCCGCAACGGCGGACGGGGACGAGCCGATCGAACCCGCCAGTGCGCACGGCCTCGCGCGGACCGCGCTGGAGCTCAGCGACACGATGATCATGATCACCGATCCCGACTCGCGGATCGTCTACGTCAACCGGGCGTTCGAGCACGTCACCGGCTACGCCAGCGACGAGGCGATAGGCGCGACGCCGCGGCTGCTGTCCTCCGGGCTGCAGCCACCGAGCTTCTACCAGCGGATGTGGGCGACGATCACGCGCGGCGAGGCGTGGACCGGGCGGCTGATCAACCGCCGCAAGGATGGCCGTCTCTACACCGACCACATGACGATCAGTCCGATCGTCGACGACACCGGCGAGCTCACCCACTACGTCGCCGTCAAGCGTGACGTCTCCGACCAGGCCCAGTCGCTCGCCGCCGCCTCGCCCTACGGGGTCGCGCACGTCGACCGCCAGGGCCAGCTGGTCTACGCCAACCAGCGGGCCACGGCGCTGCTCGGCTACGTGCTCGATGACCTGATCGGCGATGGGCTGTTGGCGCTGCTCGAGGCCGACGATCGCCAGACGCTGACCCGGGCGATCGAGGAGGCAGCAGGCTCCCAGGCTGAGCGCTCGATCCAGGTCCAGGTCGGCGCCCGCTGGCTGCGCACGCGTGTGGCGCCACTCGAGCTGCAGGGTGGGGCCAGCTTCGGCGCCATCCTGGCCTTCGATGACGTGACCCGGGAGGTCGAATCAGCGCGGCAGGTGGCGCGGCACGAACAGCAGCTGCGCACGGTGCTGGACTCGATCGACGTACCGACCGCCGTGTTCGGTCCCGGGCTGGAGCTCGAGCGCGCCAACCCGGCCTGGCGGGCACTGGCTGGTGGGCTGCTGCAGGCGCTGCCCGACGGGGTGCCGGGCTGCCCCGATGTGCACGCTGCGATCGAGCGGACCGTTGCCGGCTGCGCGAGTGGCACGCGCGTGCTCGAGGCCATCGAGGGCGGCGGATCCCCACGGGCCTGGCAGGTACGGATCACCGCGCTGCCCGAGGAGACCGGCGGAGCCGTGGTCGCCGCGCTCGACATCACCGAGCAGCGCGCGGAGCAGCTGCGTCTCCAGCGCGAGGCCATCACCGACCCGCTGACGGGCCTCGGCAACCGGCGGGCGCTCGAGCATCACCTCGATGGTGTGACGCCCCCCGCCGAGGGGCTGGCGGTGCTCTACGTCGACCTCGACCGCTTCAAGCCGATCAACGACCGTCACGGTCACGCGGTGGGCGACCGGGTGCTGGTCGAGGTGGCGCGTCGGTTGACCGACCAGGTGCGCAGCGACGACCTGGTCACGCGCGTCGGCGGCGACGAGTTCGTCGTGGTCGCCCGGGTCGCCGACGAGGCTGCGGCCGTCGGGCTTGCCTGCCGCATCGAGGCGGCGCTCGCCGAGCCGTACGCGGTCGGGACGACGGTGGCGCTGACCGCCTCGGTCGGCCACCGGCTGATCGATGATCGCCGGGAGGTGTCCGCGGTCCTGCGTGCCGCGGACGGTGCGATGTACGCCCGGAAGGCTGCCGAGGGCCGCGAAGCCTCGGTCGCGGGTGGTGTTGGTCGGGTGGGTTCGGGCACCTGAGGCTGGCCGCGGGTGGGCGCCGCCGGGTCTGCGCACTTGCGCTACTGGTACCCCCTAGGGGTATGATGGGCGCCGCTGGCGCGGCCGGTGTCGATCGCGCCGGCTCGTACGCCTCTGCCACCTCGACGTCGCAGCGCGTTTCACGTGCCTGACCGCTAGCCCCCTCGCCACTGGAGCCGACGTGAGCACGAGCACCGAGCCAGCCGGTACCGAGCAGCTCGAGTTCGCCGCCGAGGGCATGACCTGCGGGGCGTGTGCGGCGCGGATCCAGAAGGTGCTCAACCGCGAGGACGGCGTCGAGCTCGCCGAGGTCAACTACGCCACCGGCCGCGCCCGGGTGAGCTACGACCCGGGCCTGATCGACATCGACCGGATGCAGCAGCGCATCGACAAGCTCGGCTACCAGCTGGTGCCGGTCGACGACACCCCCGGCTCCGGACGCGAGCTGGTCGAGCGGGACACCGAGGCGGCCGCCCAGCGCTCCTGGCGCAACCGGGTGATCGTGTCCATCCCGCCGACGTTGGCGGTGATGTGGCTGTCGATGCTCTCCGGCGAGCTCGGCGAGACCACCGCCGGACGCTGGGCGCAGCTGGTGCTGACCATCCCGGTGCAGTTCTGGGTCGGCTGGCCGTTCCTGTCGGAGATGGCCCGCCGCGCCCGGCGACTGACCGCCAACATGGACACCCTCATCGGTCTGGGGACGCTGGCGGCCTTCGGCTACTCGGTCGTCGCGCTGTTCGCCGGCGGGTTCCTCTACTTCGAGGTGGCGGCGTCGATCGTGGCGCTGCTCTCGCTCGGCCGGTTCTTCGAAGCCCGTGCCAAGAGCCGCGCGGGCAACGCGATCCGGTCGCTGCTCGAGCTCGGTGCCAAGGAGGCTCGCGTCGTCCGCGACGGCGACGAGGTCCTCGTGCCCGTCGAGCAGGTGGTGGTCGGCGACCTGCTCAAGGTGCGTCCTGGCGAGAAGATCCCCACCGACGGCGAGGTGGTCGAGGGCGCCAGCGCCGTCGACGAGTCGATGCTCACCGGCGAGTCGATGCCGGTGGAGAAGACCGTCGGCGACCGGGTCGCCGGCGCGACCGTCAACGCCAGCGGCGCGCTCACCGTCCGGGCCACCGCGGTCGGCGCCGATACCGCGCTGGCCCAGATCGTCCGGCTCGTGCAGGAGGCGCAGGGCGGCAAGGCGCCGGTGCAGCGGCTCGCCGACCGGATCTCCGGGGTGTTCGTCCCGGTGGTCATCGCGATCGCGGTGCTCACCTTCCTCGGCTGGTGGTTGCTCGGCGGAGATCCGCTGGCCGGGCTGACCACGGGTGTCGCGGTGCTGATCATCGCCTGCCCGTGTGCGCTGGGCCTGGCCACCCCGATCGCGATCATGGTCGGCACCGGCCGCGGCGCCGAGCTCGGCGTGCTGATCAAGCGCATCGAGACCCTGGAGGCCACCCGCCACGCCACCACGGTGGTGTTCGACAAGACCGGCACGCTCACCCGCGGCGAGATGTCGCTGACCGACGTGCACGCCGACGTGGGCGTCGACGAGGCGCAGCTGCTGGCGAGGGTCGGTGCGGTCGAATCCGACAGCGAGCACCCCATCGGCCAGGCCGTCGCAGCGGCGGCCCGCGAGCGGCTCGGAGAGCTGCCACAGGCCAGCGGCTTCGACGCCGCGGCGGGGCGCGGCGTGCGTGCCACCGTCGACAACGTCGAGGTGCTGGTCGGCCGGCCGGGCTGGCTCACCGACGAAGGGCTGGCGCTCTCCGAGGCGTTGAGCGAGTCGGTCGGTGGGCTCGAGCAGGCCGGCCGCACCGTGATCGCCGCCGGCTGGGACGGCCGTGTGCGTGGCGTGCTGGCCGTGGCCGACACCCTCAAGGAGGACGCCGCCGAGGTGGTGGCGCAGCTGCAGTCGATGGGCATGAAGGTCGCGATGCTCACCGGCGACAACACCCGTACCGCCTCCGCCATCGCTGCGCAGGTCGGCATCGACCGGGTGCTCGCCGAGGTGATGCCTGACGACAAGCAGGGCGAGATCAAGCGGCTGCAGGCCGAGGGCGAGGTCGTGGCCATGGTCGGCGACGGCGTCAACGACGCCCCCGCCCTGGTGCAGGCCGACCTCGGCATCGCGATCGGCACCGGCACCGACGTCGCGATCGAGTCCAGCGACCTGACCCTGCTGCGCGGCGACCTGCCGGGGGTGCCGCTGGCGATCTCGCTGTCACGGCGGACCTACCGCACGATCCTGCAGAACCTCGGCTGGGCGTTCGGCTACAACGTCGCCGCGATCCCGCTGGCAGCTGCCGGGCTGCTCAACCCGATGATCGCCGGAGGCGCGATGGCGTTCTCCAGCATCAGCGTCGTGCTCAATGCCCTGCGCCTGCGGCGCTTCGGCCGCGACGTCGGCGCAGGTCGCGGCTCGGGTGGTGCTGCACCCGCTGCGGCCGTCGAGCGCACGCCCGCGAGCACGGCCCCCACGGCCTGACCCGTCACGTCGACGCCGCGCCGCTTCTCGCGTCGCGAGGTGATGACCCCGCCTGCGTCTCGCGTCTCGCGTCTCGCGTGGCGACCCCACCCGCGTCTCCCGCGCCACCGATCCGGGTGCACCTACTCCCACCGGGTGCAGCTTCATGCAGATGTGGCGGAGAGGGCACCCGCTGGGGGTATGTGCACCCAAGAGTGCCGGGGGCTGGGAGCGGTCCCGCGCTCTGCGGGTGCAGTTTCGGTCACCGGGTGCGCCTCCCTCCAGATGTAGGGGGATACGCACCCGATGGGGGAGTGTGCACCCGGTGGGTGGGGGTGCACCCACTCGGGCACTCGGGTGGGGCGGCGGGGCGTGGCCGCTGCTGTGGGGCGTTGCGCGTACGTGCGTCAGCCGGCGAGCAGTGCGGCGGTGTCCAGCACGATGAACCAGCCCAGGAAGCCGAGCACGGCTGCGATGAACGCGCTGTAGGCCCAGCGATGGGTCCAATCGGCCAGCCACACCCGCCGCAGGCTGAACACCGCGAGCCCGACCGCGGCCAGGCTCAGCACGATCGATACCGGCCGGGCGATCGCGTTCGACCAACCGATCAGCGGTGAGAGCGCCGGCAGGATCGCGTAGGTGATGATGCACCGGATCGCCGAGAGCACCAGCGAGCCCTTCAAGCTCATCAGTGCCTGCGGGTCCGCGTCCCCGATCAGCAGCACCCGGCGTGCGATCCGGTCGGCCGTGGAGCGTGAGGCCGTCGGCCGCTGGCTGGCCGCACGTTGCTCGGTCGCGGAGCTGGACACCGACACCCTCGCACTGGTCGCTGGGAGGGCGCAGGGTACTGGTTCGCCTGTGGGCCCACCCACTCGCCGTCGGGCAGGTTCGTCGCGTGGCCGCGAGTACTACCTTGTGGCTCGACGGATGGGCTCGGTCGCTGGCCCTAGCCGGCGACGCGACGGCCAGGCCGCCGGACCGGTCGATCGTCACCCACGACACCCGGCCACACGCCCACCCCGGACCCTGCACACGCCCGACCCAAGCCGTCCCCGACCCAAGCCGTCCTCGACCCCCTGCCAGGAGCCCGCCGATGCCTCAACCGCCGACCGCGACGACCGAGCCCACCACCTCGAGGCTGGCCGCACTGGCCGATGCGGGTGTTGCGGTGTGGCTGGACGACCTCAGCCGTGAGCGCCTCGTCGGTGGGGGGTTGGCACAGCTGCGCGACCGGGGGGTCGTTGGGGTGACCTCCAACCCGACGATCTTCCAGAAGGCGCTGTCGAAGGGTGCTGCCTACCAGGAGCAGCTCGAGGATCTCGCCGTGCGCCGCGTCGCCGTCGACGAGGCGGCCCGGCTGTTGACCACCTACGACGTCCGCTGGGCGTGCGATGTGCTGCGGCCGGTCTACGACGCCACCGATGGCGTCGACGGGCGGGTGTCGATCGAGGTGGATCCACGGCTGGCCCACCAGGCCCGTGAGACGATCGCCGAAGCCAGGGCCCTGTGGTGGACGGTCGACCGTCCCAACCTGCTGATCAAGATCCCCGCCACGCTCGAGGGCCTGCCGGCGATCACCGCGTGCCTGTCCGAGGGCATCAGCGTCAACGTCACGCTGATCTTCTCCCTCGAGCGCTACGCGGCGGTGGTGGAGGCCTTCCTCGACGGTCTCGAGCAGGCGCAGCGCAACGGTCACGACCTCGCCAAGATCGGATCCGTGGCCTCGTTCTTCGTCTCGCGGGTCGATACCGAGGTGGATGGGCGGCTGGAGCAGCTCGATGCCGACACCGCGGCCGAGCTCCGCGGCCGGGCGGCGATCGCCAACGCGCGGCTGGCCTACCGCCACTTCGAGGAGGTGACCGCGGGCGAGCGGTGGCAGGCGCTGGCCGCGGCCGGCGCACACGTGCAGCGGCCGCTGTGGGCCTCGACCGGGGTGAAGAACCCCGACTATGACGACACCCGCTACGTGGTCGAGCTGGTGGCGCCGAACACGGTCAACACCATGCCCGAGGCCTCTCTCGATGCCGTGGACGACCACGGCCGGATCCGCGGCGAAACGATCACCGGCGCCTACGACGACGCCCAGCACGTGCTCGACCGGTTGGCCGAGGTCGGCGTCGATTACGACGACGTCGTCGCCAAGCTCGAGCGTGACGGGGTCGCCGCCTTCGAAACCTCGTGGAACGAGCTGCTCGCCGGCGTGTCCGACGCCCTCGCGAGCACCTGAGCGTCGCCTCGATGTCCACGTCGTCGGAGCCAGATCCCGAGGTGGCGCTGCGGGCGGTCGTCGGGCGGCGCAGCATCAGCAAGCTGACCGAGCCTGGCCCGTCGCACCCGGAGCTCGAGGCCATGCTGGCCGTCGCTGCGACGGCCCCCGACCATGCCCGGCTGCGTCCCTGGCGGTTCGTGGTCCTGGAGGGTGAAGCGCTCGCCGAGCTCGGTGAGGCCTACGCGCGAGCGCTCGTTGCTCGCGATCCGCAGGCGAGCGACGAACAGCTGGAACGGGCCCGTGGCAAGCCGCAGCGCTCACCGACGCTGGTCGCCGTGATCGCACGGCTCACGTCGCACGAGACCGTGCGCGACTGGGAGCAACTGGCCGCCACCGGTGCCGCCGCGCACAACCTGTGCATCGCTGCTACCGCCTACGGCTACGGCTCGATGTGGCGCACCGGGTGGTACGCCGAGCATCCGCTGGTCCTCGCCCACCTCGGTGTCGACGCGGGCGAGCGCCTGGTCGCACTGATCCATCTCGGCACCCCGGTCGAGGGCTACACACCGCGGCCACGCGAGGGGACGCTGCCACCGGTGAGCTGGCGAGGATGAGCGGCGACTTCGACGAGCGTGCCGCGACCTGGGACGACGACACCGAGTGGGTCGAGCAGGTCGGCGAGGTCGCCGAGGTGGTGCGTGCGACGATCCCGCTCGAGCCCACGATGCGGGTGCTCGAGTACGGGGCGGGCACCGGGCTGCTGTCCCAGCATCTGGTCGCCGACATCGGGCCGTTGACGCTCGCCGACCCGTCCAAGGGCATGCGCGAGGTGCTCGCGGCCAAGCGAGCCGCCGGGGTGTTCCCCGGCGCGCGGGTCAGCGACCTGGACCTGGCGCGTGATCCAGTGCCGCAGCAGCGCTACGACCTGGTGCTGATGATGATGGCGCTGCACCACGTGCCCGACCCCGCGCCGGTCCTGGTGGGCTTCGGCCAGCTGCTCACCGACGGCGGGTGGGTCGGCATCGTCGATCTCGAGCGCGAGGATGGAAGCTTCCACGACCCGGGGTTCGAGGGCCACCACGGCTTCGATCGCGACCAGCTCACCACCTGGCTCACCGACGCCGGCTTCGACGGGGTCGTCTTCCGCCACGCCGTCACCCTCAGCCGCGATGAGCGCGACTACCCGGTGTTCCTGGCCACCGCGCGCCGTACGGCCACGCCCGGGAGGTGACCGGTCGTCAGTGCAGGGCAAAGGGCTGGGCGCGGACCGACCGCACGTCCGGCCGTCGCGAGCTATGGCTGATCAGTCCAGTGCGTGAGGCGCAGACGGTCGGAGCGCGGAGCTCTGGCGTTGTGGCAGACGCAGCTCGAACCGCGCGCCGCCTTCGCTGCGGTTGGAGGCCACCGCACCGCCGCCGTGCAGGCGCAGGTAGCGCTCGACCAGCGTGAGGCCGACGCCCATCCCCGGCGAGGCCGATCGGATGGCTGCGGTTCCCTGGACGAAGGGGGCGAACACCTCCTCGAGGCGGTCCTCGGGCAGGCCTGGACCATCGTCCTCGATGGTGATAACCACCTCGTCGCCGTCTGAACGCACCCCCGCGGTGATGGTGGTGGAGGGCGGGGTGTGGCGGCAGACGTTGTCGAGCACCAGCTGCACGGCGCGCTCGAGCTTCTCGGTGTCGGCCTCCACCTCCACGGCATCGCCCGAGACCATCACGTCGCGATCGCCGACGTCGGCCGCTGCGATCACCTGCTCGAGCAGCTCGCGCACCTCGGCGCGGCGCAGCCGCACGTCCTCGAGCACCGGGTGCGGCCGGCCGACCTCGAGGAGGTCGACGACGAGCAGTTCGAGGCGCTTGGCGTTGGCGGTCAGTCGTTCGGTGATGTCGGCGAGATCCGCTCGCGCGGTGTCTGGCTGCTCATGCGCGAGGCGCTGGATGATCTGGCTGTAGCCCACCACCGAGGTCAGCGGCGTGCGCAGCTCGTGCGAGATCGCGTTGAAGAACCCCAAGCGCTCCTGCTCGGCACGACGCATGCGATCGGCGGCGTCGCGTTCAGCCAGCGCGGCCGCTTCGATCCGTTTCACCCAGCGGGCCAGGGACACGCGCAGGATGACGGCGGTGACGAGCACGAACGCGAGGCCCTTGCTCACCTCGATCCAGACCACGGGCGTGCCGGTCCGGTCGGCGATCTGATCAGCGACGGGGCCGGTCACGACGATCCACAGCCCCGCGGCCAGCAGGTAGACAGCCACGATCCGATCGGCGAGTGAGCGATCGAGCCGATCGAGGACCCGTGGTGAGCCATGCGTGTCCACCCTGTGCCTCCCCGAGGACTCCCACGTCCCCGGGCGAGCCCTCCCCCGGCCGCCCGTGGACCTCACTGAGGGTACTCGTGCTCTACGGCCCTTGACCCGGTGCCGCGCGACGGGCAGAGTGCCACCCACGGGAATTGTCCGGACTACTCGGCTGCAGGGAGGGCCCGTGACCGAGCTGAGGGAGCCGCTGCCGATCGCGACCGCGTCGACGCAGCCGCAGTGGGCCAAGATCATCGACCAGTCGCGGTGCATCGGCTGTCACGCCTGCACCACAGCGTGCAAGTCGGAGAACGAGGTCCCGCTGTCGGTCTCGCGCACCTACGTCAAGTCCGTCGACGTCGGGGAGTTCCCCGAGACCCGCCGCAACTTCCAGGTCACGCGCTGCAACCAGTGCGTCGATGCGCCGTGCGTGACGGCGTGTCCGACCAGCGCGATGTTCAAGCGCGACGACGGCATCGTCGACTTCGACAAGCAGGCGTGCATCGGCTGCAAGGCCTGCATCGCGGCGTGCCCGTACGACGCGATCTTCATCAACCCCGAGGATCACTCCGCGGAGAAGTGCAACTTCTGTGCCCACCGGCTCGACGTCGGGCTCGAGCCCGCCTGCTCGGTGGTCTGCCCGGTCGAGGCGATCCTCGTCGGTGACATGAACGATCCCGACTCCAAGGTCGCCCAGACCATCGGCCGCGACCCGGTGACGGTGCGGCGACCTGAGAAGGACACCCTGCCCAAGCTGTTCTACAAGGACGCGCACGAGGCGACGCTCGATCCGCTGGCCGCTGAGCTGCCGCCTGGGGGGATCTTCGCGTGGGCGGAGCAGCCGGAGACCGACGCCCACCAGATCAACTCCGGGGCCGCCCCGGGTGCTGGCTCATCCTCGGCGGCGGCCATCCTCTCCTACGACGTCTCGCACTCGGTGCCGTGGGACTGGCGCGTCGGCCTCTATACCTGGACCAAGAGCATCGGGGCGGGGCTCTACCTGGTCCTCGCCGCCCTGCTGCTGCTGGGCACCCTCGATGCTGGCAGCTCGTTGTGGACGCTGGCGACCCCGGTGGTCTCCGGTGGCTTCCTGGCCGCGACCGCGGCGGTGCTGATCTGGGACCTGGAGCACCCCGCGCGCTTCTTCTACATCCTGACCCGTCCCCAGTGGAGCAGCTGGCTGGTGCGAGGTGGTGTGATCCTCACGGCGTTCGCGGTCGTGCTGCTCGTCCACTTCCTCGGCGGGCTGCTCGGCGCCGAGCGCGTGCTCGTCGCGCTGGTGGTGCTCGGCCTGCCAGCAGCGGCGCTCACGGCCGTCTACACCGCCTTCCTCTTCGCCCAGGCCAAGGCGCGCGACCTGTGGCAGAACCCGCTGCTGCCGCCTCATCTGCTGGTTCAGGCGGTCGTGGCTGGCGCTGCGGCCGGGGTGCTGCTCGCGGCGTGGCTCGAGCCCGACCTCGTCGCGCCGCTGGCCTGGTGGCTCGCCGGCGGCTCGCTGGTGCACCTGCTGATGGTCGCCGGGGAGCTCACCCTGCCGCATCCCACCGCCCATGCGCGCACCGCCGCGCACGAGCTGACCTCCGGCCGGTTCGCCACTCCCTTCCGCGTGGGGATCGGCCTGGGGGTGCTCGCGCTCGCGGCGCCGCTGGCGACCGCGGTGGCCGTGCCGAGCGCCATCGTGGCACTGGCCGGCCTGCTGGCGTTCGAGCATGCCTACGTCCAGGCCGGACAGTCGGTGCCGCTGGCCTGAAGGAGACCGTCGATGAGTGAGCAGGTGGATCGGCTGGCCGCGCGGGTGAGCGCGGCCCGGCAGGAGACCGAAGCGCGGGGCGAGACCTTCTACCCCGGCCCATCACGCGTGCACCTCGCCCGGTTCCCACCCAAGGAGCGCTGGGACGACTGGGTGGAGCTCGATCCCAACAGCTGGCCGCACCGGGTCGAGAAGCACTACATGCTGGTGCCGACGACCTGCTTCAACTGCGAGTCGGCCTGCGGGCTGCTGGCCTACGTCGACCGTGACTCGCTACAGGTGCGCAAGCTCGAGGGCAACCCCGAGTCCCCGGGATCGCGGGGGCGCAACTGCGCCAAGGGCCCCGCGGTGATCAACCAGGTCACCGACCCTGATCGCATCCTCTATCCGATGAAGCGGGTCGGCGCGCGTGGTGAGGGGCGCTGGCAGCGCATCGACTGGGACGAGGCGCTCGACACCCTGGCCACCCGGATCCGGTCCGCGCTCGAGGAGGAACGTGCGAACGAGGTGATGTACCACGTGGGCCGTCCGGGCGAGGACGGGTTCACCGAGCGGGTGCTGGCCGCCTGGGGCGTGGACGGCCACAACTCCCACACCAACGTGTGCTCGTCCGGCGGTCGGGCTGGCTACCAGTTCTGGATGGGCATCGACCGGCCCAGTCCCGATCATGCCAACGCTGAGGTCATCTTCCTCATCTCCTCGCACCTGGAGACCGGCCACTACTTCAACCCGCATGCCCAGCGCATCACCGAGGCCCGTGCCAACGGCGCGAAGCTGATCGTGCTGGACGTGCGGCTGTCCAACACCGCGACCCACGCCGATCACTGGCTCGCGCCGTATCCCGGCAGCGAGCCCGCGATCTGCCTGGCGATCGCCAACCACCTGATCGCCACCGGACGCTACGACCGGGACTTCGTGCGACGCTGGTGGAACTGGCACGAGTACCTGACCCATGAGCGCCCCGACCTGCCACCTACCTTCGCTGCGTTCGAGCAGGTGCTCGGCGAGCTCTACGCCGGCTACACCTTCGACTTCGCCGCCGCCGAATCCGGCATCCCGGCCGAGCGGATCGAGGAGATCGCCGAGGTGGTCGCCGGCGCCGGCACCCGCCTGTCGACACACAACTGGCGATCGGCCGCAGCGGGCAACGAGGGGGGCTGGCAGGTCTCGCGCACGCTGTTCCTGCTCAACGCGCTGCTCGGTGCGGTCGCGGTCCCTGGAGGCACCTACCCCAACGCCTGGAACAAGTTCGTCGCCAAGCCGATCCACACCCCACCACACCCGACGGCGTGGAACGAGCTGACCTTCCCGCTGGAGTACCCGCTCGGGCAGAACGAGATGAGCTTCCTGCTGCCCCACTTCGTCGAGGAGGGGCGCGGCCGCATCGACACCTACTTCACGCGGGTCTACAACCCGGTGTGGACCAACCCGGACGGGTTCAGCTGGATCGAGATGCTCACCGACCACGACAAGGTCGGCCTGCACGCGGCGCTGACCCCGACGTGGAACGAGACCGCCTACTTCGCCGACCTGGTCCTGCCGATGGGCCTGTCATCCGAGCGGCACGACGTCACCAGCTACGAGCAGTACGACGGACAGTGGATCTCCCTGCGGCAGCCGGTGCTGCGTGAGGCCCGCACGCGGCTCGGTGAGGACATCACCGACACCCGGCAGGTCAACCCGGGTGAGGTGTGGGAGGAGAACGAGTTCTGGATCGAGCTGTCCTGGCGCATCGATCCCGACGGGTCACTGGGCATCCGGCGGTACTTCGAGTCACGTGAGCGCCCTGGGACCAAGCTCACCGTCGACGAGTACTACGGCTGGATGTTCGAGTACTCGGTGCCCGGGCTCAAGGAGACCGCGGAGGCCGAAGGGCTCGACCCGCTGGCCTACATGCGCCGCTACGGCAGCTTCGAGGTGGCACGCAACATCGGTCCCCTGCACGAGGCGCCGGTGGGCGAGGACGAGCTGACCAGCGACGTGCGCGTCGACGACCACGGCCGGGTCTACTCCCGTGATCCCGCGCCCGACAAGGTCAACCACGCCCCCGCCGGTGCGCCCGAGCCCGATGACGAGGGCCGTCGGCCGGTGGGCGTGGAGGTCGACGACCAGGTCCTGCGCGGCTTCCCGACGCCGTCGGGTCGGCTCGAGTTCTACTCGCGCACGCTGGTCGAATGGGGCTGGCCCGAGTACGCCCTGCCCACCTACCTCGCCAGTCATATCCACCCCGACCGGCTCGAGGACGGCCAGGTCCCGTTGATCTCCACCTTCCGGCTGCCCACCCAGATCCATACCCGCAGCGCGAACTCCAAGTGGCTCGACGAGCTCGCCCACGCCAACCCGCTGTGGATCCACCCCACGCAGGCGGCCGAGCTCGGCCTGTCGACCGGCCAGCTGGCCCGGGTGGAGACCGAGCTCGGACACTTCGTGGTCAAGGCCTGGGTCACCGAGGGCATCCGACCCGGCGTGGTCGCCTGCAGCCATCACATGGGTCGCTGGCGGCTGGCAGGGCACGAGCAGGGCCACCGGCTCAACACCGCGACGGTGGCGCTCGAGCACGACGACACCCGCTGGGCGCTCAAGCCGAGCCGTGCCCACGGCGCGTTCGAGAGCGAGGATCCCGATACCACGCGGGTCTGGTGGACCGACGTGGGGGTCCACCAGAACATGGCCTTCGGCGTGCACCCCGACCCGATCTCGGGCATGCACTGCTGGCATCAGGCGGTGCGGGTCCGGCCGGCTGAGCCGGGCGACCAGCCCGGTGACGTGGTCGTGGACACCGCCCGCTCGCGCGAGGTCTACCGCGACTGGCTGGAGCGCGCCCGGGCGGCGCCGCTGACCTCACCGAACGGTGAGCGGCGTCCGCGGTGGCTGATCCGGCCGCTGAAGCCGAGCGGGGAGGCCTTCCGCATCGGTGGACCGGTCGCGCGCCGATGAGCCGCGCCGAGCTGATCCGGACCCTGGCTGCGTTCGCCGAGCCACCCGGTCGGGCGACCTCGCAGCACGCGGAGCTGCTCGGTCTCGACCGCCTGCCGTCCGCGGCGGACCACACCGAGCTGTTCGGCTTCCAGCTCTACCCCTACGCCTCGGTGCATCTCGGCCCGGAGGGCAAGCTCGGCGGCGTCGCTCGCGACCGCATCGCCGGCTTCCTGCGCGTGCTGGAGGTCGTGCCGCCGCCCGAGCCCGATCACCTGGTCGTGCTGCTCGATGCCTACGCGCAGCTGGTCGAGCTCGACGCTGCCGGTGGCTCCTACCGGGTGCGCCGCGCCCGGACGGTGCTGCTGCACGAGCACCTGGCCTCCTGGCTGCCGCGGTTCACCGCCCGCGTGGCCGAGCTCGCCGTCGAGCCGTACGGGGGGTGGGCGCACCACCTCGACGGCCTCCTGGCTGCTGAGGTGGAGGAGCTCGGCGCGGCGCCTGCGCTGCCCGCCCACCTACGCGAGGCACCGGGCCTCGACGGGCTGGTCGGACAGGGCCGGGCGGCCTTCGTCGACGGGTTGCTGGCGCCGGTTCGCTCGGGGCTGGTGCTCGCCCGTGCGGACCTGGCGCGGGCCGCCGGTGAGCTCGACCTGGGGCTGCGGATCGGCGAGCGGGCCTACACCCTCGACGCGCTGCTCGAGCAGGACGTTCACGCCGTGCTGGGCTGGCTCGCGGGCGAGGCCCGTCGTCAGCAGCGCGCGATCGCCACGACCCAGGGTCCCACCGAGCGCTTCTGGCGTGAGCGGCTCGAGGCGACCGCGGTGCTGCTCGAGCGGGAGCTCGCCGCCCGCGAGCCGGTGCGCTCGGGCTGAGCCGCGTGCGCCTGGTGGGATGGGGGTTGCCGGGTCGCCGCACCACAGCTAGACCCTGGCGGTATAGCTGCCACTATGGCCGTAGTAGATACGCCGTAGTAGATGCTACGAGCCGACTAGTATGCCGCTGTCGGGGGGAACGGACGTCAGATGCCCGTTCCCACGGCACCATCGATGAGGAGGGACCATGCGGGCTGACAGACGAACCTGGCGTGTCCTCGCCGCTCTTGCCACGCTGGCGTTGATCGTCAGTGCCTGTGGCGGCGGAGCGGACGACGACAGCGACGCCGATGACGATGCCGGCCAGGAGGATGCCGGCGATGACGGAGAGGGAGACGACGGGGACGGCGACGACGAGGGCGATGACGACGGTGATGCCGAGGCCGGTGGAGACCTGATCGTCGGCACCACCGACACGGTCAACTCCCTCGACCCCGCCAAGATCTACGACTACTACTCGTCCAACATCCTGTTCAACGCCGGCAACACACTGGTGGGCTTCGAGCCGGGCGAGACCGAGGTCTCACCGATGCTCGCCGAGGAGATGCCCGAGATCAGCGAGGACGGGACCGTCTACACCTTCAATCTGCGTGATGACGTGACCTTCCATGACGGTTCGCAGATGACCAGCGAGGACGTCAAGTTCTCCCTGGAGCGGGCGCTGAACCTCAACCACCCCGAGGGTGCCGCGTTCCTGATCGGCGCGATCGAGTCGATCGAGACCCCGGACGACTACACCGTCGAGATCACCCTCTCCGAGCCCAACGTCACCTTCCTCTCCCGTCTGGCCTACACCGTGGCCACGATCCTGCCGGCCGATCACTACCCGGCACCCGACGGCGAGCTCGGCGAGGATGACGACCCCGAGGAGTACATCGAGGAGGAGCTGGTGGCCACCGGGCCCTACCAGGTCACCGACTTCCGCGAAGGTGAGTCGATCACCCTGGAGGCCAACCCCGACTACTGGGGTGACCCACCGGCCAACGACCGGGTGCTCGTGCAGTTCTTCAGCGAGTCCGCCCAGCTCAAGGCCGCGCTAGAGGCTGGTGAGGTCGACATCGCCTACCGTGACCTCGACCCACAGCAGCGCGCCGATCTGGAAGGCAACGACCAGATCCAGTCCGTCGAGGGCGAGGGCGCCTCGATCCGCTACGTGGTGTTCAACACGTTCATGGAGCCGTTCGACGACCCCGAGGTCCGTCAGGCCTTCGCCGCGGCCGTCGACCGTCAGCGCATCCTCGACGAGGTGCTCGAGGGGGCGGGTGAGCCGCTGTACTCGATGATCCCGCCGGGCTTCGAGACCAGCGAGCCGCTGTTCCAGGAGAAGTACGAGGGTGAGGATCCTGCGTCGTTCCTCAGCGACCAGGAGACCCCGATCGAGATCGAGCTGTGGTACACCACCGATCACTACGGTGATACCGAGCCCTCGATCGCCCAGAACATCGAGCGTGCGCTCGAGGAGTCGGACGTCTTCGACGTCCAGCTGGAATCCAGTGAGTGGGCGGAGTTCACCCAGGACGCCTGGCCGGGCGAGGATGCGACCTACCCCTCGTTCCTGCTGGGCTGGTACCCGGACTACTTCGACCCGGACGACTACATCGAGCCGTTCTACGCCTCGGGTGGCTTCCTCGGCTTCTACGCCAACGAGGAGATGGACGAATTGATCGCTGCCGAGCAGCAGGTCGATGACCCGGCCGCTGCCGAGCGTGACGACGTCTTCGCCGACATCCAGGAGCTGGCAGCCGAGGACGTCCCGCTGCTCCCGCTCTACGAGGAGACGCCGTTCGCGTTCGTGCGTGAGGGCGTCGAGGGCGTGGAGGACACCATGGACCCGGTCCAGATCTTCCGTTACTTCGAGATCTCGGTGACCGAGTAACGTCCACGGTCCAGCGGCGGGGGTCGTGCGCCACGGCGCACGACCCCCGCCCGTAGGTCTCCCGGCAGCATCCGACGGAAGGGTCGCGGATGGGCGGCAGCGCAC
>JBKGZF010000011.1:0-15840 GCA_046545715.1 Nitriliruptoraceae bacterium
GACAGATCTATCCGAGGAGGAGATCGACGCGATCGCGGGCGACGAGCTGCTCGGCGATCGCGGGGGCCTTTTGGTAGGCGTCGAGGGCCTCTTCCAGGTTGCCCTGGGCGATTTGGACGTCGCCGATGTTGTTGTAGCTGACCGAGAGATCGCGCTGCCACTCGGCGTTGGAGGGGTCGCGGGCGGCGAGCTGCTCGGCGACATCCTCGAGCTCGTCGGGAGGCAGTCGGGTGGAGACGATCAGGGCATCGACCGCGTCCTCGAGGTCGTCGCTGAGCTGTGCGCCGATCTCGCTGAGGCGCTGACGTGAGGAGTCGGGCACGCCGAGGCAGCACAGCCGCAGCGCGTCGGTCAGCTCGGGCGGATGGCCGAGCGTGTCGAGCTGCGTCGTGGACGCGGCGGGCGCCTCGGCGGCTGCCATCAGGCCGAGACCTCGAACGCGGTGCGAGGTCGTTGCGGGGTCGGCTCCGCCGTGGCGACGGTCGCACCGTCGAGACGTGAGCGCCAGTCGCTGGCGGCCGTGACCTGCGAGACGAAGGCCGCCCGGCTGCGCTTGCCGGGAGCGTCCTCGGGCACGTCGGGGACCCCGTCGAAGGTCGTGCCGAAGTAGGCCTGCAGCGCGTGGAGCGCCTCGTGCCGCAGCTGAGACACACGTGCCTCGGTGACGCCGAGATCGTCGGCGATGTCGCGGAGCAGCCGGCCTTCGAAGTGGTGCTCGAGCAGCACCTGCTGCGGCAACTCGGGTAGGTGCGCGATCGCGGTGTGCAGCGTGCCGATCAGCTCCTCGTGCTCCAGCGAACGCTCCGGCAGCCAGCTCTCGTCCTCCTCGACGACCCGATCCGCCAGAGCGTCGGTGTCACCATCGGCCTCGCCGACCGGACGGTCGAGCGTCAGCAGGCTGGAGGTCACGGCAGCGGCCTGCCGCTCGCGGATCACCTCGACATCCATGCCGAGCTCTTCGGCGACCTCGGCCTCGTCAGGGCTGCGCTGGAGCCGGTCCTCGAGCTGCGCGGTGGCCGACTCGATCGCGCGCAGATCCCGCCGCATCCGCCGGGTCGCCCAGTCGCGTGTACGTGTGGCGTCGAGCACCGCACCGCGGATCCGGATCGAGGCGTAGCGCGCGAAGGGCACGCCGGTAGCCGGGTCGTAGCGGTGGGCCGCGTCGACCAGCCCGGCGGAGCCGGCGCCGCGCAGCTCATCGCGATCGACGTGACGTGGGAAGCCACTGGCCACCTGGTGTACGACGTGGTCGACGAGGTGGAGGTGGGCCTCCACGAGCGCGTTCACGTCCTCGGTCGTCTCGGGTCGGGCCGTGCTTGACGGTGCGGTCGTCTGCATCCCCGGGTTCCCTCCTGCCGCCGACGGTGTGACCGCCGGTCATGGCGTCCTCCACACCCATCGGGACGGACGGCCGGTGGCCTCGAGGGAGCTTCACGGCTCCTTCACGACATCCGGGGGGCTCTTCACGGCGCCTTCACGAGGTTCACGGTCCTTCACAGCTGACGGCGGCCGTCGACCGCTGGCCCGGCGCTGCCCCTGGCCGCTTCAGTGCATCGCTCCCCGGCCGACGGGTCGGTGACGGGCCCGGCCCGTGGCACCAGCCGGACGCGCCAAGGAGGTGCCGGTGGTAGACGAGCTCGTGGACCTGCTCGCACGACAGACCGACGCGATCGCGACCCTCGAGGCCCGCTTGCGGGCACTGGAGCTGGTGGTGGCCGCCGACGAGCACCGGTTCGTGCCGATCGCCCTCGAGGAGCTCGAGGCTGCCGCTGAGCAGCTCGCGGCGTTGGAGCTGACCCGCATGCTCGCCTTCGACATGGCCGGGATCGGCATCGATGCGAGCCCGGACCAGCTGCTCGAGCACGCTAGTGCCCGCTACGAGCGTGCTTCGGTTGAGGTGCTGCGGGTCCGGCTCGGGGATGCGCGTGTGGCCACCCGACGCCTGTTGGACGCCCACGAGCGCGCCTCGAGCGTGGTGGCCGGTGCCTCCCGAGACATCCGCTCACGGGTCGAAGCGAGTCGGGCCTTCGCATCTGCATGATCGGCGCACCGCACCGGTCACGCTCGAGCGGTCCGATCGCTCGCGGATCCGTCGAGGTGGATCCGTCGAAGCAGGGTCAGCCCCCGTCGCCGTCTGACTCGAACCGGCGTTGGGTCGCTTGGGGGAGGCGGGCGATCCGGGCCCGGGTCCGCGCGGTGCTGCCGGCCGCCTCCTCGTTCTCCGATTCGAGCGCCCGGTAGACCTCTTCGCGGTGGATCTGGACGTTGCGGGGCGCCTCGATGCCGACCCGGATCTGATCGCCACGCACGTCGAGCACGGTGACGACGACCTCGTTGCCGATGACGATGGACTCACCGGGGCGGCGCGAGAGGACCAGCACGAGGGTTCAGGCTCCTGTCGGGACCACGGCGCGCAAGGGGTGGTCCTCTTCGAGGATCACCTGTCGAGCGGCGAGCGTCCGTGCATTGGCGACGAAGGGTGCCCGCAGGTTGATCACCAGGCGTTCGTCATCGTCGAGGTTGACCGTACTGAACAGCACGGCCTGCGTCGGGTCGTCGATCGCGAGCACCGAGCGGTCCTCCTCGGGCAGCTCCGGGGCGTAATCGGGGAAGAACAGCCAGGGGGAGGCGACGACCAGCGAGAGATCCGGGTCCTCGATACAGGTCATCAGCTGGAAGGTCCCGTCGTCGCTGAGGTCGGAGAGCACGAACCGGTGGGCTTGGGCGAAGCCGGGGATGCCGTCGTCGAAGCGCAGGACGCCCTCTGGCTCCTGCATCGTCGCGCTGCTGTCCGTCGTCCCCACGTTGCTCGCGCCCATGTCCTCCGCGCCCATGTCCTCTGCGCCCACGTTCACTACGTCCACATCCCCGGCGCCCATCACCCCTGCTTGGTGGCTCGGCACCCTAGTTGCCACCGTGCCCTCACTCACGCAAGGGCCGACGCCGTCCCCGGATCGCCCCGCCCATCGATCGAGCCGGACACGCCGGGCCGGTCCGTTCAGCCCATGAACGCCATCAGGCTCGGTGGCAGCGACCGCGACAGCGCCTGCAGCGTCGCCTCGTAGCCGGCCTGCTGGATCTGCTGCTCCATGATGCCCTCGGCGACGTCGACGTCCTCGACATCGGACAGCTCGGTACGCAGCGCCAGCCGCTGGGACTGGGCACGCTCCACGCCCGAGTCGATGCGATTGGTCGCTGCGCCGATGTCGGCTCGGGCCGCGTTGATCCGCTCGAGGTGCTGGTCGATCCGGCCGAGCTCAGCGCTGATCTGATCGGAGCTGCCCTGCTCCACGGTGGTCGCGAGGTCCTCCAGGTAGGTCAGCAGGTCGTCGCCACCGGTCCCGTCCGCAGCGAAGCCCATCCACTCCTGAGCCGTGGTGTTGACCCGGACCAGCTCGCTGTCGCTGATCCGGCGGGTGATCTGGTCGCCACCACCTTCGGCGACCCACGTGCCCGCGGTCGCGTCGTAGGACACCGCGGTGCCATCTGAGTAGCCACCGAACAAGGGGCGACCCTGGTGCTCGGTGTTGGCGATGCCCTCGATCTCCTCGGCGATCTCACGCAGTTCAGCGGAGACGGCGTCGCGCTCGCGTCGCTCCGGGTTGGATGCGACGCCGGTGACCAGCTCGCGGGCACGAGCCATGCGGTCGGACGCGCTCCCGAGCTGGGTGTCGGCGTTGTCGACCCAGCCCTGCGCGTCGCTGGCGTTGCGCAGGAAGCGTTCCTGGCTGCGGATCGACGCATCGAGGGACATCGAGCGGCGTGCGCCGGTCGGATCGTCGGAGGGTCGCAGGATGGAGCGACCGGTGGCCAGCTCCGACTGGCTGCGCTCGTAGGCTTCGAGGCGGGTGTGCAGCCGATCGAGGGATCGGTCGACCATGACCTCGCTGGTGATCCGCATGCTGTCTCCCTGCTCGTTCAGCGTCCGACCGTGCCGGTGCGGTTGACCAGCACGTCGAGCGCTTCGTCCACCGTGGTCATGACCCGGGAGGAAGCCTCCAGCGAACGCTGGTAGCGCACCAGGTCGACCATCTCCTCGTCGAGCGAGACGCCGTGCTCGGAGCTGCGGGCCCGGGCTGCGCCGCTCGCCACGTCACCGGCCGCCTCGGCTCGGTTGCGTAGGGCACGCACGTCGCCGGCGAGGCCGACCGTCAGGTCGGCGACCTGGTCCTCGAGCGGATCCTCGCTCGTCGCGTCGATCGCGGATGCATCGCGCAGGTCGGTCAGTCGCCGCGCGTTGGTCGGGTCGTTCGCGGGGTCGTTCCCGGTCGCGCCCGCGATCAGGTCGTCGGGCCCGACCCCGTCCTCGAGCTCGATGGTGCCGGCCGGGTCGGCGGCGTCGAAGGTCAGCAGCTCGCTCCCGTCGGGGAACGGATCGCCGTCCTCGTCGACGGTGTTGATGTGGTTGATCTCGCTGGCGAAGGAGGTCGCGAGGTCGTCGAGTTCGCTCCGCCGCTCCACCAGGTCCTCGTTGAGCGCACGCTGCAGGCCGAGCAGCTCGCCGGCATCCTCGAGGTCGTCCTCACCGAGCGTGTCGCCCGCGGGCGTGTCGAGTTCGAGCCGGCCGTAGGCGCCGTCGCCGGAATCGATCGCGAGCGACGCGTGCCCGTCAGCGGTCACCAGTTCGGTGTCACCGGAGGTCACGATGGCGCGTCCGTCCGCGTCGATCCGCGTGGTCGCACCGAGCTGCTCCGCGAGCTCGTCGAGCAGCAGGTCACGCTCGTCGTGCAGCTCGGGACCGATCCGATCTGGGTCCGCGTTGGCGATACGGCGGTTGAGCTCGTCGACCTGGGCCAGGTTGTCGTTGACCGCATCCACCAACGTGTCGCGACGCGATGCGGTGTCCTCACCGAGCAGCTGCCAGTCACGGGCGGTGGTGCGCAGGCCCTCGGCGATCGAGCCGAGCTCGGTCAGCACCTGCCGTCGGGACGCATCGGCGTCGGGGTCGTTGGCCCAGTCCTCGGCAGCGTCCCAGAGCCCGGCGAAACGCTCACTGAGGCCGTTGTCGGGCTCGCCGGTCAGCTCCTCGAGCGAGGACAGCAGCTCGGCACGGGCCGTGGTGTGGGCACGCTCGCCCGCGGCAGTGCGCCAGCGGTCGTCCAGGAAGCCGTCACGCAGCCTCGCGACGTCCTCCACCTCGACGCCGGTGCCGATGCGGCCGTCGGGTGAGGTGTAGCTCGGTCGTGCGGCGAGCTCGACGCGCTGGCGGGTATAGCCGTCGGTGTTGGCGTTGGCGATGTTGTGGCTGGACACGTCGAGGCCGCGCTGCGAGGCACGGATGCCCGAGGAACCGGTGTAGAGGCCGACGAAGGACACCTAGAGCACCTCCCGCAGGACGCTTCCGACGCGTTCGGCCGTGTCGAGCTGGCCATGCGCGTCGTAGGTGGCGGTGGTCGAGCGGTCCTCGCCGGTCAGCAGGTCGATCGTGCCGCGTACCGCGTCGAGCTCGTTCGCGGCCAATGCACGGTTCTGGCCGGCGAGGTCCTCGATCTCGGCGGCCAGACGTTGGAAGGCATCACGGTGCTCGCTGAAGGTGTGGTCGAACGGTGGGGGACTGCGTCGGGCGAGCTCGGCCAGGGTCAGCTGCTGCGGATCGACCTGCCAGCGCTCGGCCAGGTCACGCACGGCCCGGTCACGCGCGAGCTCGTTCTCGCGCAGGCGTGCGACGGCCTGCTCCACCTCGTCGAAGGCATCGGCGACGAAGCGCCGCTCGTCAGCGGCGAGCAGCAGCTTGGAGACCGTGAGCCGGTACAGCAGATGGGTGACGACCTCACGCTCGTCCCACAGCCGGTGGCCGAGCTCTGCGAGGTGTGCGTGATCGCGATCCATGCGGGCCCCGTCGACCGCCGTGCGAAGCGCTATAGCCCCCCTTGGACAGGTCGACGGGACCCTCGGTCATCGAGGAGCCGAGGAGGTGCCATGGTCGGTGCAGCCGCCGCCCCCGCGGCGCCCATCGACGGCGCCGTCCCGACCACCGAGACCGTCGAGGCGGCCCGGTCCGACGGCGCTTCGGGCGATGAGCGGTTCGATGCGGCCCTCGCAGCCGCCACCGCGCAGGAGTCGGCGAGCGGGTCACCGTCCCTTCTGGAGGACCCCGCGGCGGCGGCTGCCGACGACGACGCGTCCGGTGAGGATGTCACTGCGCAGGCGGCACGGCCACGCCCGGCCGAGCTGCCGAGCCTCACCCTCGGTGAGATGGTCTCGGCGATCGTCGACGGGCCGTCGCCGGAGATGCTGCAGCCGGCTGACAGCGACGTCGGCGACGAACAGCCTGATGTCGGCGGGGACGTCGAGGTGGCGGCCGTGGATCGCGTCGAGCTGGTCGCCGAGCGCCCCGAGGGTGAGGTGACCGGAGCCGGTGCGCAGGTGTTGGAGGCCGGCGAGGCCTACCTCGGCGTGCCCTACCGGTGGGGCGGCAGCGATCCGGACGTCGGCTTCGACTGCTCGGGCCTGGTCCAGCAGGCCTACGCCGACATCGGGATCGAGCTGCCGCGGGTCAGCGCGGATCAGGCCCGTGCGGGCGAGGAGGTCGCCGGTGGGCTCGACGCAGCCAAGCCGGGCGACCTCGTCTACTGGCAGGGCGATGGCGAGCGTCCCAACCACATCGGCATCTACGCCGGCGAGGACCGCATGCTGGTAGCTCCCTCCAGCGGCGACGTCGTGCGTTACCAGGCGATCGAACGGCCACCGGACGCGGTACGCCGGGTGCTCCCCGATCAGTGACGCCAACGTCGATACGGCCACCCGCGGCGCTCAGTGAGGCTTCGGGAAGCGTTCTTGAGTGTAAATAACGCGCGGATGGTGCTCGTCTCAGTATCCTCCGCGCGGCTTCGGTCAGATCACGCGCAGGCGAGGCCGTCGCCTGGCATGGCCGCACGGTTCGGGGAGCCTTCGGCTAGACCATGAGCACGCGAGGAGGGATCACAGGCGTGGCACGGGTGCTCGCGGTGGACGACGAGGCACAGATCCTCACCGCCCTCGCGCGCAGCCTCAACCGCGTCGGCTACGAGGTCACGGTCGCACGAACCGGTGAGGACGCCCTCGCCGCGACGGCGGCCGGTCAGCCCGACCTGATCCTGCTCGATCTGCGGCTTCCCGATCTCGACGGCATCGAGGTGGTCCGGCGGCTACGCGCATGGACCCAGGTGCCGATCCTGCTGCTGTCGGGCGAGGGCACCGAGCGTTCGCGCGTCACGGCGCTCGACGCAGGGGCCGACGACTTCATCGACAAGCCGTTCTCCATGGAGGAGCTGCGGGCGCGGGTGGGCGCGGCGCTGCGGCGTAGCGGCACCGGCGACGACGATGCGCCGGCCGATCCACGGATCGTCACTGGTGAGGTCATCATCGACCTCACCAGTCGGCAGCTGCTGGTGGCCGGCGAGCCCGTCCGGCTCACGCCCACCGAATGGCGCCTGCTCGAGCTGTTGTGCACCCATCCGGGGCAGCTGTTGACCTACGACCGGATCATCGAAGCGGTGTGGTCCTCGCGGCACGGGCAGGAGGCGCGCGACTCGTTGCGCGTCCACCTGCGTTCGCTGCGCCGCAAGCTCGGTGACGACGCCGGCCACCCGCGGTTCGTGCGTACCGAGCCCGGGATCGGCTACCGGTGGGTCGCAGGTGATGGCTCGTGACCGACCGCGGCACGCGCACCCGCTTCGCCGAGCACCAGCGGCTCGAAGCGCTGCGCCGGCTCGGACCGCTCGACGCGGGTGGTCGCCGCCAGCTGGCGCCGGTGCTCCATGTGCTCGCCGCCGCCATCGGCGCGGAGCTGGTCGCGGTCACGCTGATCGACGCCGAGTACGCCTGGGACGTCGCCAGCACGCGGGAGGAGCCCGCCCCGGTGCGTCCACGGGTCGGGTCGATCGCCGGACGGGTGGTGACCACCGCCGCGCCGGTGTCGCAGCTGGTCGAGGACGGGTCATTGTCTGCAGACGAGCAGCCGCAGCTGCTCGCCGGTGCACATCTGGACGAGGTGCCACGGCCCGCACGCTGGTCGGCCGTGCCCATCCGTACCCCTGACGGGGAGGTGGTCGGGGCGCTCGAGGCCGCCTGGCACGACCGGGCCGCGACGGGTCGGTCGGTCTGGCAGCGGCTCGAGGACGCCGGTCGGCACGTCGAGCACGTCCTGGAGCTGCACGCCGAGGTGGCCGAGTACCGACGGTTCGTCGAGCTCGCTCCGGACGCGGTACTGGTCCTCGACGCCGACGGCGACGTCGAGCTCACCAACCCGGCGCTGTGTGAGGTGCTTGGCTACGAGCACCCTGAGGACCTCGACGGCCGGGCGTTCGTCGAGCTGGTGGCACCGACCGACCGGGCCCGCGTGGCCTCCACGCTCGCACGGGTGCTGTTCGCCCGCCGGCGCACGGTCCACCTCGACGTCGAGCTGCTCGCGACCGACGGGCGCGCGGTGCCCTGCTCGATCAGCGCCGGTCACCTGCGCGGCCCCCGACGCCACCTGCAGCTGGTGGTGCACGACCTGACCGAGCGACTGCGTGACGAGGAGGAGCGCTCCCGCCTCTCCGAGCAGCTGGCACGTGCCCAGCGCCCCGACGCCGTCGGACAGGTCGCCAGCGGGCTGGCGCACGACCTGAACAACCTGCTGGTGGTGATGACCTCGAACCTGGCGCTCGCCGAGGAATCGCTCGACGAGCTCGGTGGCCGCCTCGCCCCGCCGGTCCTGGAGCCCATCCAGCGCGATCTCACCGAGCTGCGTACCGCGGTCACCCGCGCGGAGGGGCTGACCAGCAAGCTGTTGCAGTTCGTCCGTGATGAGGAGGCCGAGCACGGCAGCGCTGATGTGGTCGAGGTGGTGGACGCGGTCCGGGGGCTCGCGGGTCGTTCGCTCGGCGACGAGATGACGCTGAACGTCGATCTGCCCGCCGCCCTGCCACCGGTCGCTGCCGACCCGATCGAGTTCGAACGCGCCCTGCTCAACCTGGTCTTGAACGCCCGCGACGCGCTCGAGGCCGGTGGCACGATCACGCTTGCGGCGACCACCGTCGGCGACGACGTCGAGGGGGCGACGCCGCGGGGTGATGACGGGGACGGGATCGAGCGTGGCCGGCAGTGGGTGCGCATCGACGTGCTCGACGACGGGGTCGGCATGGATGAGGTCACCCGTGCGCGGGCCTTTGAGCCGCTGTGGAGCTCCAAGGGCCCCGAGGCAGGCACCGGGCTCGGGCTCGCCACGGTCGCGGCCTTCGTCGACGCCGTCGATGGCTCGGTCGCGATCGACGCGGAGCCCGACGAGGGCACCCGGGTGGTGCTGCATCTTCCGGTCGATGACGGGGCCTTCGACGCGGTCCCGGTGGGGGTCGACGTGCCCGTCGCCGGCGCGCGGGTGGTGCTGATCGAGCCGGGGGAGCGCACGCGGCAGGTGATCGTGCGCATGCTGCGGGCCGTCGGCTACCGCGTCCGCGCCTTCGGCGGCGCGGACGAGGCGCTGGAAGCGTTGCGCGAGGAGGGCGCGGAGCTGCTGATCACCGAGCTGTCGCTGCCGGGGACCAGCGGCAGCGGGATGGTGCCCACCGCCCGTGCGCTGCTGCCGGGGCTCAAGGTGGTGGTGCTCGCCTCGGTCGACGGGCCGCGGACCCTGGAGGGGGTGCCGTTGCTGGTCAAGCCGTTCAGCCACCAGCGGCTGCTGCGCACCGTGCGCGAGGTCCTGGCTGGCTGAGCCGGCGGCCCCACCCCAGGGGCGTCGAGACGGTGATAGGTGCACCGCTTGAGCGGGGCCCGTGTGGGTCGACGGGGGGCTGAGCCGGGCAACCCATCCCGGCGCTCGGGACACGACACGGAGGTCATCCCCGATGCGGATCAACCAGAACATCGCGGCGTTCAACGCCTACCGCAACCTCAACCAGACCCAGGGCGATCTCTCCAGCTCGCTGGAGAAGCTGTCCTCGGGCTTTCGGATCAACCGTGCGGCCGACGACGCCGCGGGGCTGGTCAACTCCGAGAACCTGCGCTCGCAGACCGGCGGGCTCGAGGTGGCCAGCCGCAACGCCCAGGATGCGATCAGCATGGTGCAGACCGCCGAGGGCGCCCAGACCGAGGCGCACTCGATCCTGCAGCGCATGCGCGATCTGGCCGTCCAGTCGGCCAACGAGGGTGCCAACGACGACGAGGCGCTCCAGGCCAACCAGGACGAGATCGAAGAGCTCAAGGCCGAGCTCAACCGCATCGCCGGCCAGACCCAGTACGGCACCGAGCGCATCCTCGGCGGCAACGTGCAGTCGGTCACCGTCGACGGTGACGACCTCAGTACCGCGACCAACGATGACGGTGACACGGTCGCTGAAGGCGACTACGTCGAGTACGAGGGCGAGTGGCACGAGGTCGTCGACAACAGCGGGACGCTCGAGCTCGACAACGACGACAGCACGGTGCTCTCCGACATCGACACCGACGGTGACTACAACGTCGCCTTCCGCCAGGACTCCCCCGCTGACCAGACCAACGACTACACCTTCCAGGTCGGCGCCAACGAGGGCCAGACCGTCGAGGCCTCGACCACCGCGGTGTTCGCCTTCGACCTCGGCGTCGATGGGATCGACGTGACCGATGACGCCGGCGGCGCGATCACCGAGATCGACGAGGCGATCTCGACGGTGTCGAGCAACCGTGGTGAGCTCGGTGCCTTCCAGAACCGCATGGAGTCGACCATCCGCAACGTGTCGGTCGCCGTGGAGAACCTCTCGGCGGCGGAGGGCCGCATCCGCGACACCGACATGGCCGACGAGATGGTGGACTTCACCCGCAACCAGATCCTGCAGCAGGCCGGTACGGCCATGCTCGCACAGGCCAACCAGGTCCCGCAGTCGGTCCTCTCGCTGCTGCAGTGATCCATCGCACGCCGCGGTGATGCCGTGCCTGAGCAGGCAGGGCATCACCGCGGGCGGCGGTGATCGGCACCCGACCCCGTCAACCAAGGATCGTCGATGCAGAGCACGGGCGTGGGACCGCAGGGTGGGATCGCCTCGGGGATGGACACCGAGGGGATCATCGAGCAGCTGCTCGCCCTCGAGCGTCAGCCGATCCAGCGCATCGAGCAGCAGCAGCAGGAGCTCGAGGGCGACGAGGAGGCCTGGGGGGAGATCGCGACCAAGCTCTCCTCGGTGCGCGCCGGCGTCGACAAGCTCGCCGGCCTCGACGACTTCGCGGCGATGACCTCGGTCAGCTCCTCCAACGAGGACGCGGTCGGGGCCACCGTGGTCGGAGACGTCGAGGACGGCTCGCTCGACCTCGACGTCGAGCAGCTCGCCACCGGCATGCAGCAGGCGGCGGGGGACCGGTTCGACGGGCTGGACGCCGAGCTCGGTGACCGCACCCTGACGGTGACCACCACGGTCGACGGCGAGCCGGTGGAGCACGACATCACCGGCGAGCTCGGGGCCGATGCCACCCTCGAGGACCTCGTCGGCGCGATCAACGAGCGCGAGATCGGGGTGCAGGCCGACGCGCTGCAGGTGGCCGACGGCGAGTACCAGCTGGTACTCGCCTCGGAGGGCACCGGCGATCAGAGCGCGTTCGAGGTGGACGCCACCGGCTGGACCGAGGGCTTCACGGTCACCCAGCAAGCGCAGGATGCACGGCTCCACGTCGGGGGAGTCGAGGTCGAGCGCGCGACCAACACCATCGATGACCTCATCGATGGTGTCGAGCTCGAGCTGCGCAGCACCACCGCCGATCCCGTCACCGTGAGCACCGAGCGCGACGTGGACGCCGCCGTCGGTGCCGTCCGGGAACTCGTCGAGGCGACCAACGGCGCGCTCGACACGCTCGCCGAGCTCAGCGACTACGACCCGGAGACCGACGAGGCGGGTCCCTTGCAGGGGGATCCATCGGTGGCCAGGATCGCCACACGCCTACGGGACGCGGTCTCGCGTCCGATCGCGGGGCTGGAGGGCTCCGACGCGCTGGCCAGCGACCTCGGCATCTCGCTGACCCGCGACGGCAGGCTCGAACTCGACGAGCAACGGCTCCAGGCGGCCTTCGAGGACGACTTCGAGGCGACGGCCGCGCGGCTCGCGGAATCCGGATCGACCAGCGAGCAGCGGGCACGCTTCTCGTCGGCGACCTCTGCCACCGAGCCGGGCACCTACGACGTCGAGGTCACCCAGGCGGCGACCGCCGCCGCTGCGACCACGACCTTCGAGGCCCCGACCGAGTCCCGCACGCTGCGGTTCAGCCAACCCGATCGCGACCCGGTTGAGGTCGAGCTCAACCCCGATGACCACGACACCGCTGAGGCAGCCGCCGCGGCGATCCAGTCCGAGCTCGACGCCGCCGGCTCGCTCGACCTCGGGGCGGAGGCCGACGGCGACGAGCTCACGGTGGCGACCACCGACGTGGGCAGCGACAGCACCTTCACGGTCGAGGAACTCGACGCGGAGGGCAATGTCGACCCCGATGGCGACGCGCTCGGTCTGGCCGGCGAGCACACGGGCACCGACATCGCCGGCACGATCGACGGTGAACCAGCCGATGGCACCGGTGAGCTGCTGCGCAGCACCGCTGGACCGTCCGAGGGACTGACCGTCGCGGTGGACGGTGAGCCGGCTGGAGACGACAGCTTCACGGCCACCTACACCCACGGTCTGATGGGCGAGCTCGACGCGGCCCTGTCGCGCGCCGAGGGGCCGAACGGGCTCATCGAGCAGGCGCGGGACTCGATCCAGCGGCAGGACGAGCGGTTCGACCAGCGCATCGAGGCGTTCGAACGGCGGGTGGCGAGCCGCGAGCAGACCATCCGCGAGCGCTTCGTCGCGATGGAGCGTGCCCTCGGCCAGTTCAACCAGCAGAGCGCGCAGCTCCAGCAGCAGCTGGCTGGCCTCGGCTAGCCGCCCCGACCCGGTGCGCACGGATGCGCACCGTCACCGAGGAGGAACCTCGTGCACGGACGAGAGCTCTACCAGGCCCAGGCGGCCAGCACCGCAGGCCCCGCACAGCTGGTGCTGATGCTCTACGACGGGGCGATCGCGCGGATCCGCACCGCCGTGGACGCGATCGCGGCTGAGCCCGCCGATCTGCACCTCGCGCACGACAACCTCACCCGCGCGCAGGCGATCGTCCACGAGCTGTCGATCACCCTCGACCACGAGCGCGGGGGCGACATCGCGGGCAACCTCGCCCGCCTCTACGCCTTCTGCAGCGAGCAACTGGTCGAGGCGAACCTCACCAAGGACGCGGCCGCCGCGGAGGTCGCCGTCGACGTGCTCACCGGCCTGCGTGACGCCTGGGAGCAGGCGTGCACGGCCGGCGAAGCGGTGGCCAGCTGATGCACGATCCCCGTGAGCAGCCGGGACTCGCCGCCTGGCAGGCGGTGCTCGAGCGCATCAGCCAGGACGTCCACGCCTTCGAGACCGCACTCGCCGAGCAACAGGCCGTCGAGGTGGAGCCGTGGACGCTGCCCGAGGATCTCGGACCGCTGCCCGAGCAGCTACGCGAGCAGGCCGTCGCCGTCGCTGCCGAGCTCGCCCGCGCACAGCAGCAGGCGGCGGAGCACCGCGACCAGCTCGGCGCCGAGCTGCGCGACCTCGAGCGTCGGCGTGGCGCGGGGCGCGCCTACGCGTCCACCGGTGGTCGCCGCGCAGGCTGATCGGCGTGAAACCGGTGTGAAGGAGCTGTGAAGACCGGGGACGGCTCGTCAAGGCCGACGGCGAGCGGTCGACCGGCACGGACAGACAACCCGATGGAACCCCACACGACTCACGGAGGAGGCGTCTGCCTCCTCCGTTCTGCGTGGTCTGGGCCAGCTCCGTCGGAGCCGCCGGATGCACACACCAGAAGGGAGCGCGCCGATGTGGGACACCACCACCCGTGGCGTCGTCGCCGCGCTCGACGGCCTGGAGCGACGCAACGAGGCCCGGGCCGACAACCTCGCCAACGCACAGACCCCTGGCTTCACCGCCCGACACGTCGAGTTCGAGTCAGAGCTCGCCGACCAGCTGCGCAGCGGGACGCCGCAGCACGCTGAGCCCGAGATCGTCGCCGCGCCGACGATCGTCGACGAGCGTGGCAACTCCGTGGATCTGGAGACCGAGCTGGTCGGGTCGATGAAGGACGGTCTGCAGCGCCAGGCCATGGAGACCGCCTTCAACTTCAAGACCTCCAACCTCCGCGCGGCGATCACGGGGCGTCGATGAGCACCTTCGCGTCGATGGACATCAGCCGCACGGGGGTGGGCATGGCCCATCACTGGCTCGAGAACGTCTCACACAACCTCGCCAACGCCAACACGGTGACCGATCCCGACGACGAGCCGTTCCGTGCGGTGCGCTCCGTCGTCGCGCCCCTGGAGGACGGGCCGTTCTCCGACGGTGGCTCCGGGGTGGCCACCACGGGGCAGTTCCGCGAGGAGGGCGACCCACAGCTCGCCTACGAGCCGGAGCATCCCGAGGCCGATGAGGACGGGATGGTGGCGCAGCCGGTCATGGACATGACCGGCCAGATGGTCGACATGATGGCCGCGCAGCGTCACTACCAGATGAACGCACGCAACGTGGAGAGCGCCAAGCAGGCCTACGAATCCGCCCTGCAGATCGGACGGCCCCGATGAGCGCACTGCCGATCCCACCCGTCGGACCTGGTCAGCAGGTCACGGGCGAGGTTGATGTCGACCGCACCGGGGGTGCGCCGGCGGCCGGCTTCGCCGAGGCGCTGGACGACGGCCTGCAACAGGTCTCGGATCTCGAGCACACCGCTGACGCCATGATCGAGGACGTCGCTACCGGCGGCCCCACCAAGGTCCACGACATGATGGTCGCGACCACCGAGTCGTCGTTGGCCACCGACCTGCTCGTGCAGGTCCGCGACCGGGGCCTGGAGGCCTACCAGGAGATCATGCGGCTGCAGCTGTGATGGCTGCAGACGCCCGACGGCAGCGAGGTTGACGAGGTGGAACCCCGGCAGCGACTGGCCGCGCTGGTGCGCGCACTGCCACCCGCGCAGCGCGCCGGCATCATCGTGGCCGTCGTCGTGCTGGCGATGGCCGCGGTCCCGTTCGTCCAGTGGGTGATGTCGCCGTCCTACGGGCTGTTGTACTCCGGGCTGGAGGACCGCGAGCTCGCCGAGGTCACCTCCGAGCTCGACGCCCAGGGCGTCGACTACCGCCTCGAGGGCACCCGGGTGCTGGTGCCCCAGGACCGTCTGCACCAGGTGCGCGCGGACCTCGCCGAGGCCGGCGTCAGCGGCACCCCCTCGGTCGAGGGCTACGAGCTGCTCGACGAGCAGGCGCTCGGGGTCTCCGACTTCCGTCAGCAGGTCGACCTCCAACGTGCCGTCGAGGGGGAGCTCGCCCAGACGCTGGGTGCGATGGACGTGATCGAGTCGGCCTCGGTCCAGCTCGTCCTGCCCGACGAGGCGCTGTTCACCGAGCAGCGTGAACCGGCTTCGGCCTCGGTCATGCTGCGCCCAGCGGGCCAGCTGGGACAGGACGAGGTCGAGTCGGTGGCGCTGCTGGTCTCCTCGGCCGTCGAGGGGCTGGAGCCGGACGGGGTCACCGTCGCCGATGCCTCCGGCAACACCTTGCATGCACCCGGTGAGGGCACCGTCGCAGGCGGGAGCGACGTCCACCAGCGACGTACCCGCGAGTTCGAGGGTGCGCTGTCCAACGATCTGAGCGAGCTGCTCCAGCGCGCCACCGACGCCCCGGCCTCGGTGGTGGTGCGCGCCGACCTGGACCTGGACCGCACCGAGGTCCAGACCGAGTCCTACGACGATGAGGCCGTGGCGCTGCGCGAGCAGACCAGCGAGGAGCGCTACGAGGGGACCGGGTCGACGATCGGCGGCATCGTCGGGGTGGACGGTGGCCCGGCCGATGAGGGTGAGGCCGAGGAGGGC
>JBKGZF010000012.1:0-15027 GCA_046545715.1 Nitriliruptoraceae bacterium
GCCTGACGTGGGCGTACCGGGTGGCGCGCGACCTTCCCCCCGCCTCGCGGCTGGTGGCCGGCTTCGCCGCGCTGGTCGCCGCGCGTGACCTGCTGCTGGGCGCCGCCACCGTCCCCGAGCAGCATGGTGCGCCGCTCCAGCTGCTCGGAACCGACTGGCGAGGGTCGCACGACCTCGGCGACCTCGAGCAGCGCCTGCCACGCGACGCCGCCTGGGTGCTGGCAGGCGTCGTGGAGCCGAGCGAGCTGTGGCGCGCCGAGGTGCGGTGGTGGCGGACGCTCGAGGACGACGGGCACGACCGGCTGCGTCAGGCGAGATCGGGGCCCGATGCCGTGATGGGTGCGTTCGAGGTCCTGCTGGCGGACGCCCATCGACTCCAGGCCGCCCTCGAGCTCGCTAGGTGGCCCGACCTCGCCGAGGAGGTGATCGGTGAGACGCTCTGATCACCGCCCGACCCCCATGGCGCGCGTCGCGGTCGTGGCGCCACGCTCGCGCCGCCGTGAGGCGCTGGTCGAGCTCGCCGCGTCCGGCCACATGGAGTTCGAGGAGCTCGACGACCATCCCAGCGATGAGGTGGAACAGCTGCGTCGTGAGGTCCCGGGCGAGGTCGAACCGCTGGTGTCGGTCGATCCACCCGACCTCGATCAGCTGCGTGAGCGGGGTGACTGGGCGCGGGTCGCCGGCGAGGTCGAGCTCCTGCAGCGTGCCGAGGACGCGATCGAGCACGGACCCGCGGTGGTGTTCGTGGGCTGGGTCCCCGAGCCGCAGGTCCCCGAGCTCACGCAGCGACTGGCCGACCACGGCGTGTCGTTGACCACCCTGCCGCGGCCGCGGTCGGTGGTGCCACCGACTCGCATGGCCGGCAGCGCCCTGCACGGGTCACTGCGGCCGCTGGTGCGCACCTACGCCGTGGTCCCCTACGAGGACGTGGACCCCACGATCTTCGCGGGCGCCACCTACGTGCTGATGTTCGGGATGATGTTCGGCGACGTGGGCCACGGCTTCGTGCTCGCGGTGCTGGGCGGGCTGCTGGCGCGCAGCCGGCACCCCCGTCTGGCGACGGTCCGCCGGCTGTGGCCCTTCCCCGTCGCGGCCGGGCTCGTCGCGATGGTGTTCGGTCTGCTCTACGGCGAGGCCTTCGGACCGACGGGGCTGGTGCCGACGCTGTGGCTGGCCCCGCTCGACGAGCCCGTACGGCTGCTGATCGTCGCCGTCGGCGCCGGCGCCGTGCTGATCGGTGCGAGCTACCTGATCGGGACGGTCAACCGGCTGCGCGAGGGCGGGTTCGGCCTCGCGCTGTTCGCGCCCACGGGGCTCGCGGGCTTCACGCTGTTCCTCGGCGCTGCCGTGGCGGCCGCAGGGCTCGCCTGGGACACCGCGGCCGTGGCGTGGTGCGGTGCGCTCCTGGCCGGCGTGGGCCTGCTGCTGAGCTTCGTCGGTCTGCTCTCGGCGGCTGGAACGGGCGGCGCCGCGATCGGCCAGGCCGTCATCGAGCTGTTCGATCTGGTCGTGCGGGTGTTCGCCAACGTCGTCTCCTTCGGGCGACTGGCTGCCTTCGGGCTCACCCATGCCGCCATCGGTGCGGTGGTGTGGCAGGGCACCACCGCCCTGTGGCGGCCGGGTCCCGCCGCGATCGCCGCGGTCGCGCTGTTCATCGTCGGCCACTCGATCGCGTTCGCGCTCGAGGCCCTGGTGATCGGCGTCCAGGCGCTGCGCCTCGAGTTCTACGAGCTGTTCTCACGCATCTTCACCGGCGAGGGACGGCTGTTCCACCCCTGGCATCCACCCGTCGAGAGCAAGGAAGCGACATGACACCGATCCTGCTGCTGCCAGCGATCCCGGCGATCGCGTTCGCCGTCGTGGTCTACCGGCGTGGACCGGAGGGGCTGGGTGGCTGGTTCCGCGCCGTGCGGGCGCTGCTGGTGCTGGCGCCGCTCACCGTGATCGGCCTGCTGCTGATCGCCTCACCGGGAGCCGCCGCAGAGACCGCCCAGCAGACCGGCGAGGCGTCGGCCTCCGGGGCCGCACTGATCGGTGCTTCGATCGCCGTGGCCGGCTCCTCCATCGGGGCCGCGATCGCGGTGGCCTACACCGGCTCGGCAGCGCTCGCCGCCATCAGCGAGCGTTCCGAGCTGTTCGGGCGCGCCATGGTGATCGTCGGGCTCGCCGAGGGCATCGCGATCTACGGGCTGATCGTCGCCGTGATGCTGATGGGCCAGGCATGAGCCGGGTCGTCGCTCTCGGTGAGACGAGCCGTGTGGAGGGCTATGCCCTGGCGGGCGTGACGGTGCTCGCCACCGACCGCGACGGCGTCGACCGGGCCTGGCAGCGCGTGCCGGACGACACCGGCCTGCTCGTGCTCACCCCGACCGCCGCCGCGGACCTCGAGGCCCGTCTGGCATCGCGACCAGGACTGCTCTGGACGGTGATCCCGACATGAACCTCGAGGCCTTCCAACGTTGCGTGCGTGACGAGGTTCGCGCGCAGGCGAGCCGGATCGTCGAGGACGCGGAGCGCGACGCCCACCGCGACCTCCGGCGGGCCCGACGGCAGGCCGAGCAGCGACGTGAGCGCGCACGCGAACGGGGACGGGAGATCGCCGACCACGAGCTCCACCGGCGGCGTGCGGCGGCACGCCGGCACGCCCGTCAGCAGGTCCTGCGTGCCCAGCGCGAGGCGTTCGAGCAGCTGAGCGAACGGGTCCACCACCTCCTGGAGGGACAGCGTGATCACGAGACCGGCCGTGACCTGCTCGACCGGCTCGCTCGGCTCGCAGAGCAGCAGCTTGGCAGCGACGCCCGGATCGAGCCCGAGCCGCAGGGGCGTGGGCTGATGGCCTACGCCGACGGGCGCCAGGTCGACTACCGGTTCATCCGCCTCGTCGAGCGTGAGCTCAGGTCGTTGGGCACCGAGGTGGAGCGCCTGTGGCGATGAGCGCCCGACCACACGCAGACGGACACGGCAGCGTCGTGCGCGTCGGTGGCCCCCTGGTGGAGATCGAGGGCCTGCCACACGCCACGGTCGCCGAGGTCGTCGAGGTGGGAGACCACCATGCCCTGGGCGAGATCGTCCGGCTGGAGGGCGACGTCGCCACCGTGCAGATGTACGAGTACACCGGCGGCATCGGCCCGGGCACCGCGGCGAGTGGCACCGGGGGGCCGCTGGCGGTGCCGCTCGGCCCCGGACTGCTCGGTGGCATCTTCGATGGCCTGTTGCGACCCCTGCCGGGCGCCCCGGATCTCCTCGGTCCTGGTTGGGGGCGCTCGAGCTTGGGCGCGCCGGAGCGACGCTTCAGGTTCACCCCGGCGGTGGTGGTGGGTGATCAGCTCACGGCGGGAGCGACCATCGGCACGGTCGAGGAGACCCCGGCCGTCACGCACCACATCATCGTCCCGTCCGGGATCGCAGGTGAGGTCACCGAGGTGGCCGAGGCCGGCTTGTACACCGTGGACGCGACCGTCGTGAGGATCGATGCCGAGCCGCTGACCTTGACCCAGTGGTGGCCGGTACGCCGACCCCGCCCGGTACGCGCCCGCCTGCGCGCCGACGTCCCGCTGCGGACCGGTCAACGGATCGTCGACGTGCTGTTCCCGATCGCCCGTGGCAGCACCGCGGCCGTGCCAGGTGGCTTCGGCACCGGCAAGACGATGCTGCTGCAGCAGATCGCCAAGTGGTGCGACGCGCAGGTGATCGTCTACGTCGGCTGTGGTGAGCGCGGCAACGAGATGGCCGACCTGCTCGAGGACTTCTCCGAGCTCGAGGACCCCCGCACCGGTCGTGCGCTGATGGAGCGCACCGCGATCATCGTCAACACCTCGAACATGCCGGTGATGGCCCGCGAGGCCAGCATCTACACCGGCATCACGGTGGCGGAGTACTACCGCGACATGGGCTACGACACCGTGGTGATCGCCGACTCGACGTCCCGATGGGCGCAGGCGCTGCGTGAGTTCGCGACCCGCACCGGCGAGCTACCGGCCGAGGAGGGCTACCCGGCGCGCCTGGCCTCGGCGCTGGCGGATTTCTACGAGCGGGCCGGTCAGGTGCGCACGCTCTCGGGACGGGAGGCGACCGCGACGATCATCGGGGCGGTCTCCCCGTCCGGGGGTGACAAGAGCGAGCCCGTCACCAGCCACACGCAGCGGTTCGTGCGCTGCTTCTGGTCGCTCGACCCCGACCTCGCCTCGGCACGGCACTACCCGGCCGTCAGCTGGGACGGGTCGTTCTCGCGCGATGCCGACGGCATCGCCAGCTGGTACGTCGAACATGGTGATCCGGACTGGCCGCGACGACGTGCGCACCTGATGAGCGTGCTCGCCGAGTCCGACGAGCTGCAGTCCACGGTGCAGCTGGTCGGAGAGCAGGCCCTGCCCGACCGTGAGCGCATCACGCTGATAACGGCACGGCTGATCCGCGAAGGGCTCCTGCAGCAGAACGCGCTGGACGAGCACGACGCCTACTCGGGCCCCGACAAGGAGCGCGCCCTGGTTGAGGCGGTGCTGGCGATCCACGAGCGGGCGCTCGACCTGCACGAGCGCGGCGTTCCGGCCTCGATCATCGAGGAGGTCGACCTCTCACCGATCCTGCGGGTCCGCGAACAGGCGGCACCCGACCAGGCCCAGCCGATCGAGGACGCCCGCGACCGGGTGCTGGCGCGGCTGGAGGAACAGGCATGAGGCGTGCCCCGATCGAGTACCGCACCGTGCGCACGATCAACGATCCGCTGCTGTTCGTCACCGACGTGGAGCAGGTGGGCTGGGACGAGCAGGTCGAGGTCCTGCTCGATGACGGCGAGGTCCGTCACGGCGTGGTGCAGGAGATCGACCGTGGGCTGGCCATCGTGCAGGTCCACGAGGGGGCGCAGGGTCTCGGCCTGACCAACGCCCGCGTCGCGTTCTCCGGACGCCCCGCCACGATCCCGGTGGGAAGCAGCTGGCTCGGCCGGGTCACCAACGGACGCGGGGACCCCCTCGACGAGGGGCCGCCCATCCTCAGCGACGTGCACCGGGGGGTCTCGGGCCAGCCGATCAACCCGGCCGCACGCATCACGCCGCAGCAGCCGGTCGTCACCGGCGTCTCCGCCGTCGATGGGCTCGCCACCCTCGTCCGCGGCCAGAAGCTGCCGATCTTCTCGCGTGGCGGGCTGGCCCACCTCGACCTGGCGGTGCAGTTGGCGGCGCAGGCCCACGCGGACGACGAGCCGTTCCGGGTGGTGTTCGCCGCCATCGGGATCACCAACGCCGAGGTGATGTCGGTACGTGATGGTCTCGAGCAACGGGCCGAGGCCGGCGAGCTCTCGCTGATCATCAACACCGCGTCCGACCCGATCATCGAACGCATCCTCACACCCCGGCTGGCCCTGACGGTGGCGGAGTCGCTCGCCTTCGATCACGGCTACCACGTGCTGGTCGTGCTCTCGGACATGACCCAGTACTGCGAGGCGGTCAGGCAGCTGGCCGCGGCGCGAGGCGACGTCCCCGCGCAACGTGGCTACCCCGGCTACCTCTACAGCGACCTGTCCTCGCTCTACGAGCGGTGCGGACGGATCTCGGGGCACCACGGCTCGGTCTCGCTCGTCCCCGTGCTCACCATGCCCGCCGGCGACATCACCCATCCGGTCCCCGACCTCACCGGCTACATCACCGAGGGTCAGCTGGTGCTCTCACCCCAGACCGCGGCCCGTGGCGTGTACCCACCCTTCGACCCGCTCGCCTCGCTGTCCCGGCTGATGCGTCGGGGAGCCGGACCTCGCCGCACCCGCGACGACCACCTCGAGGTGGCAGCACAGGTCCAGGCCTCCCTCGGCCGAGCTCGCCAGGCGGCGGAGCTGGCCGAGCTGCTCGGCGAGGAGACGCTCTCGCAGACCGAGCAGCTCCATCTGCGGTTCGCCCGCCGGTTCGAGCAGGACGTGCTCGCCCAATCCCCCACGGAGGTCCGATCGCTCGACGACACCCTCGATCGCGCCTGGCGCGCCCTGTCGACGCTGCCACGTCGGGAGTTGACGATGGTCGCCGAGGAGCTGCTCGACGCCCACTACCGGGAGCCGAACCCATGAGAGGCATGCCCCCCGGCCGTAGCGCCCGCCCCTGGCTGCTGCACCGTCTGGAGGTCGCCGCACGCGGCATCGACGTCCTCGAGCAGAAGGTCCAGGCACTCGTCGGTGAGCAGCGACGATTGCGCACCCATGCCGAGCGCACCCGCGACGCATGGGCGCAGGCCAGCCGCACAGCGGAACGATGGGTGCTCCGGACCCGGGCGATCGGCGGCGCCCAGCAGCTCGAGCTGGTCAGCGCGCAGCTGGTCCGTGGAGCCGACGCCCGGATCACCTGGCCGACGATCATGGGCGTGACCTACCCCGCGCAGGTGCGCCTCGACGCCCCGACCGTCGACGCGGCCGGCAGCCTCGCCCGCAGCAGCGCCCTCCCGTTCGCTGCCGAGGCCTACCGCCGGGCCGCCGCAGCGGCGCTCGATCATGCTGCGGCCACCCGAGCCCTCGAACTGGTCGAGCGTGAGCTCGCGTCCACGCGTCGACGGCTGCGGGGGCTCGAGCACCACTGGGTCCCGCGCCTGCACGCGACCCTGTCCGAGGTGGAGCAGCGACTGGCCGAGAACGAGCGCGAGGACACGGTGCGCAGCCGCTGGGTCGTGGAGCGCGACGAAAGGAGCCGACGATGAGCAGCTTGCGCCTGCTGGTGTGTGCCGACACCTCGCGGGCGGCGATCGAGGCAGCGCGCCTCTCACTGCGGCTCGCCGAGGAACATGGCGCCGAGGTGCGGGTCGTCTCGGTCGTCGAGGACGGCGAGGCGACCCGCCGCTTGGACGCCGATGAGCAGCGGCATTCCACCGCGGCCGAACGGTTCGAGCAGAGCGTCCGAGCGATGCTCGAGCGCATCACGGCGATGGGGGCCGATCGCGGGATCGACGTCTCGACCTCGGTGCTCCGGGGTGAGCCCGTCCGATCGATCCTTCGCGATGCCGACGCCTGGCAGCCCGACCTGCTGCTGATCGGCCGCACGGGACGCTCCGGGCCCGGCTCGCCGATGGTCGGCAGCCTCGCCATGCACGTGGTCGAGTTCGCGACCTGCCCGGTCGTGGTCGTGCCGGAGCCCGCCCCGTGAGGTACCGGCCTGAGGTGGCGGCCTGAGGCTCGCAGCGTGATCCACCGCGGTCATGGCGGGACGCGGCCGTCGAAGCGACCACGCGCTCGGGTCCGCACTACGGTCGCGGGCGTCAGGACGGTCCACGCACCCGACGCCGCTGGCCGTGAGCACACCACGGCGCGGGCGCACGCGAGCGAGGAGCGACCCATGGTCGAGAGCACGATGATGGACTACCCGCTGACCGTGACCCAACTGCTGCGCTACGGCGCGCGGGTCCACGCCGAGCGCGAGGTCGTCACCTGGCTCGGCGAATCCGCACGTCGGGTCACCTTCGCCGATACCTACGAGCGGATCGAGCGGCTCGCCAAGGCCCTCGCCGACCTCGGCGTGCAGCAGGGAGATGTGGTCGGGACCTTCTGCTGGAACCATCAGGAGCACGTCGAGGCCTACTTCGCCGTGCCGTGCATGGGCGCTGCCCTGCACACCCTCAACATCCGCCTCTTCCCCGACCAGCTCGACTTCGTGATCCGCGACGGTGGCGACAAGGTCATCATCGTCGACGACTCTCTGGTCGGCCTGCTGGCACGGGCGCCGGAGGCGCTGGCTGGCGTCGAGCACGTCATCGTCGTCGGCGATGGCGACGCCTCGGCCCTCGACCGGGAGGTGCTGCGCTACGACGAGCTGTTGGCCGCGCAGTCACCGGGCTTTGCGTGGCCAGAGCTGGACGAGCGTGCCGGTGCTCTGATGTGTTACACCTCGGGCACCACGGGCAACCCCAAGGGTGTGGTCTACAGCCACCGCTCGCAGTGGACCCACACCTTCGGTGCCACCGCCGGGGGCCTGGACGTCGCCGAGGGTCGCCGCACGCTGGTCATCGTCCCGCAGTTCCACGCGAACGCCTGGGGGCTGATCTACGCCTGCTGGATCGCGGGCTCGGACATCCTCCAGCCCGAGCGGTTCCTCCAGCCCGAGCCCCTGGTGGCCTTCATCGAGGCCGAGCGGCCCGACTTCTCCGCCGCGGTGCCGACCGTGTGGAACGGGGTGCTCACGCTCGGCCAGCACCGCAAGCTCGACCTGTCCTCGCTGGATCGCGTCGTGGTGGGAGGCGCAGCCGTCCCCCGGTCGATGATCGAGCAGTTCCACGAGCACTACGGCATCGAGATCATCCAGGGCTGGGGCATGACCGAGACCTCACCGCTCGGTGCGCTGTCGATCCCGCCACCCGGGCTCGACTCCTACGAGCAGGAGGTGGACTGGCGCGTCAAGACCGGTCGGGTCGTCGCCGGGGTCGACATGCGGATCGTCGGCGAGGACGGCACCGAGCAGCCGTGGGACGGCAAGGCGATCGGCGAGGTCGAGGTTCGCGGACCCTGGATCACCGCGGGCTACCACCAGACCGAGGACCCCGAGAAGTTCCACGATGGCTGGCTGCGCACCGGCGACGTCGGCGTCATCGACCCCAAGGGCTACCTCCAGATCGTCGACCGGGTCAAGGACGTGATCAAGTCCGGGGGTGAGTGGATCTCCACCGTGGACCTGGAGAACACCATCATCTCCCACCCCGACGTCGTCGAGGCGGCGGTCATCGGCGTGCCCGACGAGAAGTGGGACGAGCGTCCGGTCGCGACCGTGGTCGTGCGCGAGGGTGCCGAGCTCACCCCCGAGGACCTCGCCGGCTACCTCGAGGGCAAGGTCGCGCGCTGGTGGATCCCCGAACGGTGGTCGTTCATCGACGAGGTCCCCAAGACCTCGGTCGGCAAGTTCGACAAGAAGGTGCTGCGTCGCCGCCACGAGCAGGGCGAGCTCGACATCCTGCGGGCCGACGAGGGCTGAGCCTCCTCACCTCGCAGGGGGCACGCATCACGGGGCCGGCCGCAGGGTCGGCCCCGTTCCCGTGTGGTCCCGGCACCTGCCCGGGCCAACGGTCCTCGCAGAGAGGTGGCGAACGCCCCTAGGGACAGGCACGGTCCCGGCCCATCCTGCAGGAGCGGCATCGTCCGCATCCACGGCAGGAGCTGCACCGGATGTCTGCATCACTGCTCACCACCCAGCAGGTCCGTGACCTGCTGGGCGTCGATGCCTCGACCGTGTACCGCATGGCCAGCGACGGTCGGCTGCCCGCGATCCGCATCGGCCACCAGTGGCGCTTCCCGGCGCACGAGATCGAGTCGCTGCTCTCACCCTCGCCACCGGACGGCGACCAGTCGGTACGTGGTGTCGAGGCAGCAACCGCCGAGCAGGCTGCTGGCACCGCCGGCACGGATCCCGCACCCCTCGCACTGCCGGCGGAGACCACCACGGCTGTTCTGGAGACCATCGCGCCCGTGCTCGGGGTGTCGATGGTGGTCACCGACCTCGACGGGCAGCCCATCACCCGGGTCGTCAACCCGCCGCCAGCGATCGCAGAACGCCTGGACGACCCACGCTTCGCCGCCGAGTGCACGCTCGAGTGGCGGGGATTCGCCCACGACCTCGAGCTCGCGCCACGCCTGCGCCCGGGGCGGTTCGGGTTCCTCTGCGCCCACAGCCTGGTCCGCCACGACGACATGCTGGTCGCGATGGTCATGGCGGGCGGCATGGCACCCGACGGTGCCGACGATGCGCAGCTGTTCCACCTCGACCAAGCCGGTCGCCAGCGGGTGCTCGAGACCCTCCCACGCACCGCTGCCCTGCTCTCCCGGCTCGTGACACCTCGCGTCGCAACCACGACGTCCCCCCGTTGACGCCCCCCGATAAGGAGCACCCGATGCGCCAGCTACTGGTCCTCGGCGCCGGAACCGCCGGCACCATGGTGGCCAACAAGCTCCGCCCTCTGCTGTCACCCGACGAGTGGGACATCACCATCGTCGACCAGCGTGAGGAGCACCACTACCAGCCCGGCTACCTGTTCATCCCCTTCGGCTGGTACCGGCCGGAGCAGATCGTGAAGCCGCGCAAGCGACTGATCTCCCCCGGGATCACCCAGCTGACCGCCTCGGTGGATCGCGTGGACACCGACACCGACACCGTCCACCTCACCGACGGCACGAAGCTCGGCTACGACCAGCTGATCATCGCCACCGGCACCCACCCCACTCCCTCCGAGACGCCGGGGCTCGCCGAGCCCGAGGCCAAGGAGCGCGGGGTCCACAGCTTCTACACCCTCGAGGACGCGGTCGCCCTGCGTGGCGCGATGCAGCGCTTCGAGGGAGGACGAGCGGTGGTCAACCTGATCGACCTGCCGATCAAGTGCCCCGTGGCCCCCCTGGAGTTCGCGTTCCTCTTCGAGGCCTGGCTGCACGAGCGCGGGCTGCGCGAGGTCACCGAGGTGGTCTACGTCACCCCGCTCGACGGTGCCTTCACCAAGCCCCTGGCGGCCCAGGAGCTCGGTGAGATGTTCACCGAGCGAGGCATCGACCTGGAGGCGGACTTCATGCTCGAGCAGGTCGATCTCGACGAGCAGTGCCTGGTCAGCTACGACGAGCGGGTGGTGCCCTTCGACCTGTTGGTGACCATCCCGATCAACCGCGGCGCCGCCTTCGTAGGACGCTCGGGGCTCGGCGACGAGCTCGACCACGTCAAGGTGGACAAGCACACCTTCCTCGCCGACGGGCTCGACAACGTCTTCGCGCTCGGAGATGCGGCGAACCTGCCGACCTCCAAGGCGGGATCGGTGGCGCACTTCGCCATCGAGGTGTTCGTCGAGAACTTCCTCCGGCACATCGACGGGCTCGAGATGCGAGAGCGCTTCGACGGCCACGCCAACTGCTTCATCGAGTCCGGGTACGGCAAGGCGATGCTGCTGGACTTCAACTACGACACCGAGCCGCTGACCGGGACCTTCCCCTTCCCCGAGCTCGGACCGCTGAAGCTGCTGGGCGAGAACGAGGCCAACCACTGGGGCAAGCTTGCCTTCCGCTGGATCTACTGGCACCTGCTGCTGCCGGGCCGTCCGCTGCCGTTGCACGCCGACATGTCGATGATCGGCAAGCAGCGACCGCCCCTGCCCGATCCGGACCCGGAGGCTGAACAGGCGCCGCGCCGCAGCAGCGCACTCATGGAGGTGTCGATGTGAGCACCTTGGACATCCAGCAACGCAACGGAGCGGAGGCCGCCGTCGACGAGCGGCTCGACCGCATCGAGGCCCGACTCGACCTGCTCCTCGACCACGCCGAGCAGCGCGACGCCGAGCTCGAACCACTGCGTGACCTCGCTGCCGAGATCGGGGTGCTCTCCGGCCCGGCCATGGACGCCATCACCGAGCGCATCCACGACTGGGAGCAGCGCGGCTACCTCGGCTTCGCGCGCAGCGGAGGCCAGGTGCTCGAGCGCATCGTGGCCTCCTTCGACGAGGAGGACGTCGAGGCCCTCGGCGACAACGTCGTGCTGATGCTCGAGACCCTGCGGGACCTGACACAGCCAGAGATCCTGCAGCTGCTGCGCCAGACAGCCGGGAGCGTCAGCCACCTCGACGCCCCCGTCGAGGGACCACCGCCCTCGACGTTCGCGCTGCTCAGGCAGCTGCGCGACCCCGAGGTACGCCGCGGTCTGGCCCGGATGCTGGAGCTGCTGCGCAGCGTCGGCACCGACCAGGCCTGACACACACCTGAGAACCGACCCCGACACCGTCACAGGAGCACCGAGACCATGCCCGTAGTCACCGTCCACGAACGCCAGATCCACCTCGACGACGAGGGCTTCCTCACCGATCCCTCGGAGTGGGACGAGGACCTCGCACACGAGCTCGCAGCCAACATCGGCCTCGAGCTCACACCTCGCCACCTCGAGGTCATCGCCTTCGCGCGCGCTGACGCTGCCGAGCAGGGCGAGACCCCCACGCTGCGGCGGATGCAGGCCGTCGGAGGCTTCCCGACCAAGGAGCTGTTCCAGCTCTTCCCCAAGAAGCCCGCGAAGAAGCTCTCGTACGTCGCCGGGCTGCAGAAGCCCGTCGGCTGCGTGTGACCCAGGAGAAGCGGACATGACCACGACCGATGCGATGAACGCCCCGATCCCCTCGTTCGACGACGAGGAGGACGGCGAGCGCAAGCTCGTGCTGATCTGCTCCAAAGGGTCGCTCGACATGGCCTATCCCGGTCTCGTCCTCGCCAACGCAGCGCTCGGCGAGGGCATCGAGACCCACATCTTCTTCACCTTCTGGGGCTTCGAGATCATCAACAAGAAGACGATGGGGCAGCTGAAGTTCTCGGCCCTGGGCAACCCGGCCACGCACATGCCGAACTCGGTCATGGGTCTGCCGGGGATGACCTCGCTGTCGACCAAGATGATGCGCAAGCAGATCGCCGACCTCGACATCCCCGAGGTGCCGGAGTTCCTCGACATCATCCACCAGTCCGGCGGCCACCTGTGGGCCTGCCGGATGTCGGCCGACATGATGAAGCTCACCGAGGACGACCTCTACGAAGGCGTCGAAGGCATCATCAGCGCGACCGACTTCATGGAGCTGTCCGCCGGCGCCCAGACGATGTTCATCTAGGAGCTACCGACCAGCGTGGGGCGCGGGGAGTGGCCCGGACCACGGCGGACCCCCGCGGCCGTGGTCCGGGCCCCTACGCTTGGAAGCACCTCGACCGGAGGACTGCGGCATGCAGGTCGCTCAGGTGCTCGACGATGCCTTCGCGCGCATCCCAGGTGTCGTTCACCCCACCCTGGACGGACTCGACGTGGACGCGCTGACCTGGCAGCCGGACCCACAGGCCAATCCGATCGGCTGGTTGGTGTGGCATCTGAGCCGCGTCCAGGACGACCACGTCGCTGAGCTCGCCGGCGACCAGCAGGTCTGGGGGGCGCAGGGATGGGCCCCACACTTCGGCCTCGACGAGGGCACCACCGAGACGGGCTTCGGGCACCGCCCGGAGCAGGTCCGCGCCGTGCAGCCCGATAGCGCCGCAGTGCTGCTCGACTACCTCGATGAGGTCACCGATCACACCCGTACGTTCCTCGCCACCCTCGGCCCGGGGGATCTCGACCGGATCATCGACACCTCCTGGGATCCGCCGGTCACCATGGGGGTGCGCCTGGTCAGCGTGATCGGTGACAGCATGCAGCACGCCGGACAGGCTGCCTACCTGCGTGGGCTCTACGAGCGGAGGGTCGAGCCGACCCGCTGACCGATCAGGAGGTCGTGACGTGGACGTCGGCGTGGTCGGCATCGGAGACATCGCTACCAAGGCCTACCTCCCGCTGCTGGCGACCTGGCCCGGGGTCCGCCTGCATCTCGCCAGCCGCGATGAGGTCCGCCTCGAGCAGGCAGCTCGGCGTTTCCGCGCCACGCTGGTCGCCTCCGCACGCCAGCATCGGACCCTGCTCGCCGTCGGCTTCAACCGGCGCTTCGCTCCCGCCTACCGACGCGTGGCCGAGGGCGCACCGCAGCTGGTGGTGCTGGGCAAGCACCGCCCCGATCTCGCCGATCTCCCCCGGCGCGTGATCTTCGACGATCTCATCCACGTCGTGGACACGCTGCGCTGGTTGACCGACGCTGGTGTCGTCAGCCCGCAGGTCACCGGGCACGTGGACGACGACCGGCTCCACCACGTCACCTTCACGTTCGCACACGAGGGCCGCCACGCCATCGGGTTGATGAACCGCTGCAGCGGCACGACCCGCGAGGTGCTCGAGGCACACCAGCGCGAGGCCACGACGCTCGTGCACGATCTGGCCCACACCGAGGTTCACGGCACCTCGCATACGGCCACGTGGGGCCCCGACAGCTGGTCGCCGACGCTGGAGGTACGGGGCTTCGTCGCCATGTTGGAGGCGTTCTTCGCGGCCGTTGCCGGGCAACCGAGCCCGACGCCCTCGGCCGAGGACGCGCTGGCGACCCATGAGACCTGCGAGCACATCCTCGAGCGGTTGTGATGCTCCGCGGGACGCCCTGTCTACGCTGCGGCCCCGTACGACACCGCCCCCGGCTCGACCATGTACCGGGGCGCGACATGCGATCAAGACGCCGCATCTGAGGGAGTACGGATGACACAGCTGTCCAACACTGACCAGGACCTGACCGACCGTCGCCGTGGTCCGCGCCGGCCACGACGGGTGATCACCCTCGTGCTCGCCACGGCCGCGATCACCGCCATGACCACGGTGGGAGCCATGGCCGGCTCCTCGATGTTCACCGACGTCGATGCAGGGGACACCCACGAGGAGAGCATCGGTTGGATGGCGCAGTCGGGCGTCACGTCCGGGTGCACCTCGGATGAGTACTGCCCCGACGATGAGGTGACCCGCGCCCAGATGGCGACCTTCATGCAGCGCCTGGCTGGCCAGGCGGACGGCGTCGACCCGTCGGTCGATGCCGCCGAGCTCGAGGGGCTGAGCCTCAACGAGGTCATCGCCGCAGCGCAGGACTCGATGGGCCCGGACCTATGGGCCGTCGTGGACGCCGACGATTCCTCGACGGAGCTCGACCGCGGCAACGGCGCGACCGACGCCTCAGGTGGTGTAGGGACCGCGGGGCGGTTCACGGTGACCTTCGACCAGGACGTCTCGGCCTGCAGCTACCAGGCCACCGCCGAGGTGGCAGAGTCCAAGGACGACGCCAACGTCGCCGAGGTCCGGCCGGGTTCGGCGGACGACCGGGTGGACGTGTGGGTGACCAACACCGACACCGGTTGGGTCAACGCCGGCTTCCACCTGCGCGTGATCTGCTGATCCTCCGCGGGGGCCGTGCGAGGCGATGCACGGTCCCCATCCTGGTCGACCAGGCAGCCGCCACCGACCGGGTGGCCTTCGCCTGGCAGCATGCCGGGCGTGAGGGCGACCCCGCAGAGGTCCTGGGCGAGGTGGCACACCAGCGGCTGGTCGAGTGGGCCGATCGCGTCTGGGAGCGTGCCCGCGACATCGACCCCGACAGTCGCCGCGACCTGGACCCGGCCGCCCACCGGGCGCTGATGGTCGGCGACAGCTGGCGTGACGACGCCGGCGCGGT
>JBKGZF010000013.1:0-15022 GCA_046545715.1 Nitriliruptoraceae bacterium
GTGTAGAGCACCAGGGCGGGCTCGGGCGTCCCGAAGGTCGGTGCCCCCGTCTGCATGGACATCGAGCTCGCGAAGGAGCCGAACACCACCGGCGCACCGGGTCGGACCAGCTGCACGAAGGTCATGCCGGCCAGGGCCTCGGCGAGCGTCTGGGCCGCGGTCCCAGCCACGGTGCACGGCGCCATAGCACCGGCGAGGATGAACGGGCTGATCACGCAGGCCTGACCGGCCTCGGCGTAGGCCTCCGCCGCGTCCAGCATGCTCGCGTCCCAGACCAACGGTGACGAGGCGTTGATCAGGCTGGTCAGCACCGTGCGATCGCCGAGGTCGCCACCGAAGCCGATACGGGCCAGCTCCACCGAGTCACGGGCACGGTCGCCGGAGGTCACCGAGCCCATGAACGGCTTGTCGCTGTAGCGTAGATGCGCGGCGACCATGTCGAGGTGGCGTTCGGCGACGGGCACGTCCACCGGCTCGCAGACCGTGCCACCAGAGAGGTGCAGCGGCGGGGCGAGGTAGGCGAGCTTGACCAGGTTGTGGAAGTCCTCGAGGGTGGCGTAGCGGCGGCCGCCGTCACGGTCGCGGACGAACGGCGGCCCGTAGACGGGGGCGAACACCGTGGCGTCCCCGCCGATCTGCACGCTGCGCTCGGGGTTGCGACCGTGGTGGAGGTAGGTCGCCGGGGCCTGCTCGGTGACGATCGAGCGGCACAGGCCGCGGGGGAAGCGCACCCGTTCGCCGTCGACCTCGGCGCCCGCGTCGGCCAGCAGCGCCAGGGCGCGCGGGTGCCCCCGGAACTCGACGCCGACCTCAGCGAGGATCGTGTCGGCGTCGTGCTCGATGAGCTCGAGCCCCTCCTCGCTGAGCACCTCGAGGGGGCGCAGCCGGCGGGTGACGTAGGGGGCGTGCGCCGGTGCATCGGCCTCGCGAGCAGCACGGCGGCCGGCACGTCCGCCGCTGCGACGGCCTGCAGGCCGGGCGGTCTCGCTCACGGTGCCACCTCCTGGCCGGTGGTCGGCCCACCTACGGGGACGGGGTCGGCGGCACGGGCGGTGCGCCCACCGCGTCGACGGCGGCCGCCGCTCCCCGTCGCTGGGTCCGCAACGGGCAGCGCCACCACCTCAGCGAGACGGGTGCTTGCAGCGTCGCGATGGGGGAAGGCGAGCGCGGCGACGAACAGCTCCTGGAACCGTGGCTCGATCGCCGTCTCGATCTTGGTGACGTCGGCGACGACCCGTTCGAGCTCGTCGCGCTCGCTGGCCGACAGCAGCGCCCGCAGCGCACCGGAGCCCGCCGCGTTGCCGACGGCCCGGACCGCGTCGAGCGGCGCGTCGGGGATCAGTCCGAGCACCATGGCGTGCAGGGGGTCGATGTGGGCCCCGAAGGCGCCGGCGAGGCGTATCCGGTCCGGGGCATCGATGCCCGCATGCTCGAGCAGCAGGTCGATCCCAGCGCGCAGCGCCGCCTTGGCCAGCTGGATGGCGCGGACGTCGTTCTGGGTGACCCGGAGCTCATCCCCCTGGCCGCGATGGAGCACGTAGGCCGCGGTACGGCCGTCGGCGACGATCCGGTCGCTGCGCTCGGCGAGCTCAGGGCGGATCACGCCCTGCGCGTCGATCACCCCGGCGAGGTAGAGCTCGCTGACCGCCTCGACGATCCCCGAGCCACAGATCCCGGTCACCCCCGTGCGCTCGGCGTCGGCGGGGAAGCCCGGCTCGCTCGACCACCGCTCACCGCCGAGCACCTTCAGGCTCGGCTCGAGGGTGTCGCGGTCGATCCGCACGCGCTCGACGGCGCCGGTGGTCGCACGCTGGCCGGCGCTGATCTGCGCGCCCTCGAAGGCCGGGCCCGTGGGGCTCGATGCCGCGTAGAGTCCTCCGCGACCACCCAGGACGATCTCGGCGTTGGTGCCGATGTCCACGATCAAAGTGTTCCCGTCATGCTCGTGGGGACGCTCGGCGAGGATCACCGCCGCGGTGTCCGCCCCGACGTGCCCCGCGATGCACGGAGCCAGGTAGGTCCGGGCCCCGGGCAGTGCGATGTCGAGGTGGCCTGCACCGAGCGTGACGGCGGCGTCGGTGGCCAGGGTGAACGGTGCCTGACCCAGTGGGGTCGGATCGATCCCGAGCACCAGGTGATGCATGATCGGGTTGCCGACCAGCACGACCTCGAGCACCCGGTCGCGGCTGAGCCCGGCGTCCTCCGTCAGCTCGCCGACGAGCTCGTCGAGCGCACGACGCACCACCGTGGTGAGCTCCGGCGCACCGTCGCGGTGCATCATCGCGTAGCTGACACGGCTCATCAGATCCTCGCCGAAGCGGATCTGGGGGTTCATCCGTCCGGCACTGGCCAGCACCTCACCGCTGGTCAGATCGCAGAGGTGGCCAGCCATCGTGGTCGAGCCGACGTCGACGGCGATGCCGGCGACACGGTCGACGAAGCCGGGCCAGACCGCGACGATCTCCCGCTCACGCACCGCGACCGTCACGCCAGCCGGGTCGCTCACAGCCGCGTGGACCCGCGGCAGCACCTCGGCGGCGACGGTCACCTCGGTCAGGCCGAAGCCGTCCGCGAGCTCGTCGCCGATCCGTTGCACGACGCTGCGCTGATCGGTATCGCCACCGCCGACCGGCGTGACGTAGCGCAGCGTGACCAGGGGGTCGAGGATCAACCCGCCGAGGTCGATGTCCTTGCGCACCACCTGGCGGTGCAGCTGGCTCTCGACCGGGACATCGACGAGGACGTCACCGTGGATCCGCAACGCGCAGCCGAGCCGGCGCCCCTCGGTCAGCGGCCGGCGGCCGCGGTAGTCGCGCTCGAGCCCGTCCGGGTCGCTGAGGTGGTCGGCACCGACCGTCATCCCCCATGCGGGATACGCACCGGTCGCGGGGACCACCTGGCAGCGCCCGCAGATGCCGCGGCCACCGCATACCGAATCGAGGTCGACGCCGAGCTGCCGCGCCGCGTCGAGCACGGTGGTCCCCTCAGCGACGCTGCCCTGCCGCCCCGAGGGGGTGAACGCGACCCGGTGGGAGGTCATGATCTCACCCCGCGGCCCGGCTGCCACGACGGCCGCTACGGCGGCTGGCACGCTCGTCCGCTGCCGCGCTCGGCTCACGGTTGGCGCGGATCCACGCCGCGCAGTTGGGGTCGTGGCCGGCGAGCACGTCCGCGGCGGCCACCGCGGTCCGGACCGGCTCGTGCAGCGGGTTCATGATCGCAGAGGTCATGCCGCTGGCGATCGCCATCGACAGGAACGTGCCGGTGATCACGTGCCGGTTCGGCAGACCGAAGCTGACGTTGGAGGCGCCGCAGGTGGTGTTGACCCTGAGCTCCTCACGCAGTCGGCGGACGAGGTGGAAGACCTGCTGGCCGGCGGTGCCCATCGCCCCGATCGGCATCACCAGCGGGTCGACGACCACGTCGGCGCGCGGGATGCCATGGTCCGAGGCCCGGTTGACGATCTTCTCGGCGATCGAGAAGCGCACGTCCGGGTCCTCGGAGATGCCGGTCTCGTCGTTGGAGATGGCCACGACCGCCGCACCATGTCGGGCCACCAGCGGCAGGACCCGTTCGAGCACCTCGTCCTCGCCGGTGACCGAGTTGATCAGCGGCTTGCCCTGGTAGACCGCGATGCCGGCCTCCAGTGCCTCCACGATCGACGAGTCGATCGACAGGGGCACGTCGGTGAGCTCCTGCACCAGCTGGACCGCCTGGGCGAGCAGGGCGGGCTCATCGGCCAGGGGGACGCCGGTGTTGACGTCGAGCACCTGTGCGCCGGCGGCGACCTGGGCGAGAGCGTCGGCCTGGACACGGCTGAGATCGCCAGCGCGCAGCTCCTCGGCCAGGATGCTGCGCCCCGTCGGGTTGATGCGCTCGCCGATCATCACGAAGGGGCGATCGAACCCGATCGCGACCTCACGGCTGGCTGAGCTGATGATGGTGTCGGTCACGGGCTGCCTCCGGCCGGGTCGGACGGGGTCGGTGCGGACCCGTCGACGTCCGATGCGCCGGCAGGGTCGTGGCCGCCAGCAGCGACCAGGTCGAACAGGCGCTGGCGGGGGTGGGCACGGTCCAGCTCGGCGACCCGGCGGGCCGCCGCCTCGGCGACCGGGCCCTCGAGCGGCTCCTCCTGTCGCCGCCACTGGGCGACGTAGGCGTCGAGCTCCTCGGCTCCCGCTACCCGTGCCGCCCGGTCGATGGCGCGCTGGAAGCGACCGGGCAGCAGCAGCTTCTCGGTGCTCTGCCCATCGCTGGCTACGACCTGGGCGGGGATGTCACGCCAGCTGATCGTCACCAGGCTCGGCCCGGACCGGCGCCGGCTCATCCGGCTGCCCCGCTCAGCGGCGATCCGGCTGCGCCCCGCGGTGGATCCGGCTCGGTCTCGGCGGTCTGGTGGGCAGCGACGATGGCCTGCTCGAGCGCGTGAGCGAACGGCTGCAGACCGGTCGCGACCCGCTCATGAACGAGGCCGAGGACCTCGGCGGCGGCACGGGCCCGCCGGTCGAGGTCGGGGTCGTCGGACTGGGCGAGGTGGACCAAGCGGCGGTAGTTGCCGAAGTAGATCTCGCGCAGCTCGGGGTGGCGATCGAGGCCGAGACCCCGGACCACCAACCGGTCGAAGCTGCGCGCCAGGAAGTCGGTGAGGTAGAAGGTGCCCGGCTCGGCCGCATGCAGGCCTGCGAACGTGCGCGCTCCGGCGAACAGCTCGTAGCAGTGAGCCCCCGGCAGGCGGTCGACGCCCTCCTCGGCACAGACGGCGTCCAACCGACCACCCGTGCCGCAGTCGGCGTAGCCGACCACGACCTCGTCCCCCCGCACGCGGGCGGCACGGATCTCGGCCCGTACGCGCTCGGGGATGTCGCTTGGCGTGTTGTGCAGGTCGGGGGGCAGGCAGTGCAGGTCGACCAGCGCCTCAAGCCCCGCCTGCCGCAGGCTCGCCGCGAGCTCAGGCCCCAACGCACCACAGGCGACGACGGTCGTGCGGACCCGCCGGTCGGCTGGCACCACCCCCGAGATCACGGGACCAACGCGCGACGTTCGGTCATCAGCCGCGTCGCCGTCTCCGAGGCGACCGCGGCGTCCCGGCAGTAGGCATCGGCACCGATGGCCGCGCCGAACTCCTCGTTGAGCGGGGCACCTCCCACGAGGACGAGGTAGTCATCGCGCACCCCGCGCTCCTCCATGGCCTGGATGACCGTCTGCATGTAGGGCATCGTGGTCGTCAGCAGCGCGGACATGCCGAGGATGTCGGGCCGGTGCTCGGCGAGCGCGGCGAGGTAGGCGTCGACGTCGACGTTGATGCCAAGGTCGATCACCTCGAAGCCCGCTCCCTCGAGCATCATGGCGACCAGGTTCTTGCCGATGTCGTGGATGTCGCCCTTGACGGTGCCGATCACCACCCGCCCGATGGAGGGGGCACCGGTCTCGACCAGCAACGGCCGCAGCAGCGACATGCCGGCCTTCATCGCGTTGGCGCAGAGCAGCACCTCGGGAACGAACAGGATCCCGTCGCGGAAGTCGATGCCGACGATGCGCATGCCCTCGACCAGGGCCTGCTCGAGGACCTCGCCCGGCCCCCAACCACGCTCGAGCAGCAGGCGGGTGCCCTCGGCGATCTCGTCGGCGAGGCCGTCGTAGAGGTCCTCGTGCATCTGTTGGACGAGCTCGTCGTCGTCGAGCGTCGCGAGGTCGAGCTCGTCGTGCTGCTCCGGCTCGGACATGGTCCACCTTCCTGTGGGGCGGCTCGATGCGCACACGCGCGCGACCGGTGATGCGTCTCCGCAGCGGGTGCCCGGCTCCCATCGGACTGACCCAACGGTAATGACCAGCAACGATACGGTCTAATACTCTTACTGCGGCTTCTTATATGCTGCACGCATGACCAAGCTGACCGACCTGGAGCTGCTCACCGCGTTCGTCGCCGTGGCCGAGGAGCGGCACTTCGGGCGCGCCGCCGAGCGGCTGCACGTCGCCCAGCCGGTGGTCAGCCGTCGGATCCAGCGCCTCGAGCGCGAGACCGGCCTGGAACTGGTCGAGCGCACCACCCGTCACGTGGGGCTGACCGAGCCCGGCGAGGTGTTCCTGGAGTCGGCGCGCCGGCTCCTGCACGACACCGAGCTGGCCATCAGCCAGGCACGTCGGGTCGCCGAGGGGGAAGCGGGACGCCTGACCGTCGGCTTCGTCGACTCCGCCGCCTTCGAGCTGCTCGCCGACCTTCTGCGGCAGCTCGAGCACGACGCCCCGGGGCTGGTCCTCGATCTGCGCGAGCTCTCCAGCGAGCGCCAGCTCGACCAACTGCACGGCGACATCGACGTGGCGATCGTGCGCGAGCTACGCGAACGGCACCTCGTCGAGGAAGGCCTCGCCTCCGTCCACCTGCTCGAGGAACGGCTGCATGTGGCGCTCCCGGTGGACCATCCCCTCGCCGCGCAGCCTTCGGTGCTGCTACGCAGCCTCGCCGATGAGCCGTTCGTGATGTTCCCCCGGCCCATGGTCCCCCGCGGCTACGACCACATCCTGGCGGTCTGTGAGCGCGCCGGGTTCACGCCGCGGATCGCCGCGCACGCGCTGCAGTACACCTCGATGCTCGCCTTCGTGGCCGCCGGACTGGGGGCGGCGCTGCTACCGGTCTCCGCACGCGCGATCCGGCCCCAGACCGTCGCGCTGCCTCCGATCGCAGATCAGCACGCCACCACCAGCCTGTCGGCTGCCTGGCTGGCGCGCAGCTCGCCGACGGTCGCGACCTTCGTCGCCGCGGCGCAGCGCGTCGCAGCGGTGCACCGCGGCCGTGACGCGGGGAGCACCGTCCACCTGCGGCACGAGCACGAGGGCATCGAGCTGCACTGACCGCGGTGGACGGTGCCCGCCGGCGTCGCTGACGACTACTCCTCCTCGTCCTCGGAGCCGCCACGCAGTTCCTCGAGCTCGTCCTCGTCGGGGACGTCGCCGAGCGGCTCGCCGTCGGCACCGAGCACGAACCAGGTGTCGTTGAGGCCCTGGCCACCGGTCTCCCCGGGCTCGTCGCTGACGAACAGGTACAGCGGACGGCCGTCGTAGGTCACCTGGGTGATGCCGTCGTCGCGCTCGACCGAGTCGACGAGGTCAGCATCGAGATCATCGGAGACCTCGGGCTCACCGTCGGTGCCGAGCGCGGGCCAGACGGTCGCGCAGTCGGCCACGCACATCGGCTCACCCTCCTCGAGGACGTTGACGTAGAGGGTGTTGCCCTCACCGTCGACGATGTGCTCACCGAGGTCGGACTCGGCCACCTCGAGGGAGTCGACGCCGCCGGCCATCAGCTCCGAGCGGTCGCTGCCGTCATCGTCCTCGGCCGACCCCTCGTCATCGGACTCGCCGTCATCGTCGGACGCCTCGTCGTCGGCCTCATCGTCAGCCTCGTCCGCGTCGGCGGCGTCCTCGCCATCGTCCTCGGACTGGTCCTCGTCGGTCTCCTCGACCTCGTCGTCGGCCTCCTCGACGTCATCAGCGGAGTCGCAGGCTGCGGCTAGTAGTGCGGTGGCCGCGATCAGCGGCAGTACTCGGGAGCGGATGCGCACGACGGACCTCCTTGGGTAACACCGGTGGGAGCGGGGTGACACGGGCGAGTGCACCGGGATCGCGTTCGGTGATCGCGTCGGTGCAACCTCTACCCCTACAGCATGTCGCTACCGAGGTCTCTTCGCTTCGAACGACCGACCACGGCCGGCCAGTGGTCGAAGGACCGCCATCGAGCGGACGTAGCCGAGGGTGGACATCCGGGCACTAGCCGATCCGTGCCGCCACGGCCTCGAGCAGGCTGGCGTCAGCGACCAGCTCCGCGCTGACATCCACCACCCGCGGCAGCGTGCGACCGCGCTCGCGCAGCTCGGCGACGACCGCAGCGGCCACCTCGACGTCGTCCGCCCCCGGTACCCCGACCCCCGCCGGCAAGAGCACACGCACACGGCGGTCACCCAGCACGACATCGAGCTCGCCGGGCACGACCTCCACCACCTCGAGATCGGGGTCGTCGGCGCCGGTCGCATCGGCCATCGGGGCTCCTGTCGTCGTTGCGGTCAGCTCAAGCGGGCACGCAGCTCGTCGACGGCGCCGGGATGGCGCAGGGCCGCCGGGCCGAGATCGATGTGCTCCCCATCGCCCACATCGTCGGGGGAGAGCGCCCCACGCTCGAGCAGGAAGACGACCATCTCGGTCGCGACGGTCAACGGCGGCAGCGTCGGCAGGTCCAGTCCGCGTCGGGTGTGGTGTGCCAGGCGGGCCCACACGACCCGTCCATCCGGTAGGGGGACCCGGAAGGTCTCCGGCCCGGTCTGCAGCAACAGCGGCCTCGCTCCGGACATCGCAGCACCCTCAGTAGCCGAGCCGGCCGAGCTGCTTGGTGTCGCGCTGCCACTCCTTGGCCACGCGCACGTGGGTCGAGAGGAACACCTTCGCGCCGAGGAGCACCTCGAGCTCCCGGCGCGCTGCGGTGGCGGCGGCCTTGAGCTGCGCACCGTCGCGTCCGATCACGATCGGCTTCTGGGAATCGCGTTCGACGTGGATCACCGCATCGACGCGGAGCAGGTCGTCACGCTCGTCGTCCTCGTCGATGCTCTCGACGGTGACCGCGATGGAGTGGGGCAGCTCGTCCTCGACCTGGGCGATCAGCTTCTCGCGCAGGATCTCGGCCGCGAGCTGGCGCTCGGGCTGATCGGTGACCGCATCGGGCGGCAGCAGACGCGGCGCGACCGGCAGCTGCTCGATCAGCACCTCGACCAGGCGGTCGACGTTGTCGCCGGTCGCCGCGGAGATCGGCACCACCTCGGCGAAGGATCGACCCTCGCCGAGCAGACCTGCCAACCGCTCCAGCTGCGGCAGCATCCGCTCCTTGGGACGCACCCGATCGACCTTGTTGGCCACCGCGACGATCGGCGTGCCCACCTGCGCGAGCTCACCCGCCAGGAACCGGTCGCCCGGACCGACGCCGTCGGCGACGTCCACCAGCAGGCAGATCAGGTCCACCCCCTCCCAGGTCTCGCGCACCAGCGCGTTGAGCCGCTCGCCGAGCAGGGTGCGCGGCTTGGCGAGGCCTGGCGTGTCGAGGAACACCACCTGGGCGTCGTCCCTGGTGAGCACCCCGCGGATCGCGTTGCGGGTCGTGCCGGGTACCTCGGTGACGATCGCGACCTTCTCGCCGACCAGGTGGTTGAGCAGGGTGGACTTGCCGGTATTCGGCCGCCCCACCAGCGCGACCAGACCGGCACGGTGGTCTTCAGGCAGTTGCTCGTCGACGCCCGCGAGGATCGCCTCGACGTCCAGGTCACGCCCCTCGGCCATCGTCAGCCCCATCCCGGGTCGATGTCGAGCCGGTCGGGACCGAACGCGTGGGGCAGCAGCTCGGTGATGGCCGCGGTGAGCGGCCGCTCCAACGCGTCACCACCGGCGCAGTGGACGGTCGCCTCGGGGCCGAACTCGTAGATCGTCTGCCGACAGGCCCCACAGGGAGTGGCGGGCTCATCACCGTCGCCGACCACCGCGACCGCGACGACCGGGCTGCGGCTGCCGTTGGTCACCCGGGTGACCAGCGCGGTCTGCTCGGCGCAGCTGGTCAGCCGGTAGGAGGCGTTCTCCACGTTGACGCCCTCGAAGACCTGACCGTCCGCGGTCACGATGACCGCGCCGACCCGGAAGCCCGAGTAGGGCGCGTAGGCATGCTCACGGACCCGGGCAGCATGACGCAGCAGCTCGGACATGTCGGGCGGTGGGACGTCGGTGGCGGCCATGGGCGACTCCTCAGGTCCGGCGCCGACGGTTCGACGCCGTCGGGGATCTGCCCTGTCCGACGAGGTCGGAGACGACGGTGCGATGCCGGCGCGCGCAGGACGGGACGCCAGCGTACGCGTCAGCGACGGTGTGGCTGCTCGGCGCGACCCGCTGCCACGGCGGTGCCCGTGGTCGTCACCGTCGCGAGGCTCGTTCGGCAGCGCCGGCGACGCGACCGGCGAGGTACTCGGCGAGGTGCACGACCCGGATCTGTCGGCCGGAGGCGTGCGCCCCGCCACGCAGATGGAGGATGCAGCCCGGGTTGTCGGTGATCAGGATCGAGCTCCCCGTCTCATCGACGCACCCGAGCTTGCGGTCGAGGATGCCGGCGGCCACCTCGGGATGACGCACGGAGGTCGACCCTCCGAACCCGCAGCACTCCGCCGCCTCCGGCAACGGGACGACCGGGGCGCCGGCGACGTCCGTTAGGAGACGCTCGATGGCGTCGTCGCGCTCGAGGGTGTTGCTCGCCTGACAGAACCGGTGGACGGTGACCGGCGTCCGGTCGCCGTCATCGAGGCTGCCAGCCGGCAGCCGCCCGGGCCCCTTGGTGAGGTAGCCGACGAGGTCATAGGTGCGCCCCGCGAGCTCCTGGGCCCGCTCCACCTCGTCGACGTCGCTGCGCAGCAGGTGTGGCGCATCGTGTCCCAGCATCGCGAGGCAGGACGAGGCCGGGGTCACGACGTCGTCGACGTCCGAGAGGGTGTCCATGGTCTGGCGCACCAGGTCACGCGCGACGTGGTGCTCACCGGCGTCGTAGGCCGGCAGCCCGCAGCAGTGCTGGTCGTGGGGTACGCGCACGTCGGCTCCGGCGGCCCGCAGCAGCTTCGCTGTGGCGACCGGGATGTCAGGCGCGAGCCGGTCCGAGAGGCACTGCAGGAACAGCTGCACCCGACGACCCGCGAGCGGCTGCTCCGCGAGCCGGGGGGGTTCCTCGAGACGGCCGGGCTTGAGGGTGTCGCGGGCGGGGCGCGGCGGGATGGCCGGCGGGGTCCGCCAGCTCGTGGCGGTCCGCAGCGAGCCGCGAGAGGTCAGCACCGATGGGAACGAGGTGACCGTGTCGCGCCGCCACGGCGCGCTCAGCACCCCCGCGACACGCATGCCTGCACCGAACAACTTGCGGTGCCGGAACACCTCGATGGCCAGGCCGGTGGCACGCCCGGCGGGGACCGAGGTGTCGGACTCGACGGCCTTGCGCCGCACCTCGAGGATCTGGACGGGCAGCGGGATGTCGACCGGGCACACCTCGGCGCAGGCCCCACAGGACACGCACAGCGATTGCGGGCCCGCCGCAGCCTCCATCCCGTGGTGGAAGGCGGTGTTCACCAGTCCGATGGCTCCGGTATAGACGTGCCCGAAGGCGTGCCCACCGACGACCCCGTAGGGAGGGCACACGTTGGCGCAGGCGCCGCACCGGATGCACCGCAGTGCGGCCGCCACGTCGGGATCCTCGGCCATGGCGGTGCGTCCGTTGTCGATCAGCACGATGTGCTGGCGCTGACCCGGCCGGGGGCCGGTGACGAAGTTGGTGTAGACCGTGATGGGCTGCGCGGTCGCGGACCGTCCGAGCAGCCGGACCTGCTTCATCGCATCCGCGTAGGTCGGCACGAGCTTCTCGATGCCGGCGGTGACCACGTGGACCGGCGGCAACGCGACCGACATCCGGTTGTTGCCCTCGTTGCAGACCAGCATCACCGACCCGCCCTCGGCGACCAACGCGTTCGCGCCGGACAACCCGACGCCGCTGCTGAGGAACCGGTCGCGCAGCTCGGTCCGGGCAGCCTTGACCATGCGGTCGATGTCGTCGGGCGGGAACTCGCGGTCCAGGACCCGCTCGAACAGCGCCGCGATCCGCTCCTTGCGCTTGTGGATCGCCGGCATCACCAGGTGGGAGGGGGCCTCGTGCGCGAGCTGCAGGATCCACTCGCCGAGGTCGGTCTCGACCGGGGTGATGCCGTTGGCCTCGAGGTGCTCGTTGAGGCCGATCTCCTCCGAGACCATCGACTTGCCCTTGACGACCAGGCTGGCGCCGGCCGCTTGGATCAGCGAGGTGATGTGTGCGTTGGCCTCACCAGGTGTGCTGACCCGGGTGACCTCGGCGCCCGCCGCCGTGGCGTTGGCCTCGAAGCGGTCCAGATAGGTGCTCCAGTCGGCGATCACCCCGTCCTTGATGGCTGCGAGCTCCGCCCGGAGTTCGTCGAAGCTGCGCCCCTCCTGCTGCTCGAGCGAGGCGATCGCCTGGTCACGGTTGTCCCGCCAACCACGCTGGAAGGCGGTGAGGCCTGCGCGGACGTCGCTGTCGGCGAGGGCGGCGGCGTAGCGCTCATCGAACGGTCGCACGCTCATGAGCTGGGACCTCCGATCGGCGTGTGGGCACCGATGCTGCTGAGCACGACGACATCGACGTGGTCTGGCCCCTGGACGCCGATCGTCAGGCTCCGTTCGATGTCGGCCGTCCGTGATGGGCCGGTCATCAGCGAGGCGAACCCTGGCTGCCCTCCACGGTCCTCGAGCCAGCTCGCCGCGTCCTCGAGCCGGCTGACCAGCTGCTCTGCGGCGACCACCTGGATCAATCGTCTGCACAGCATCGTCACGACCCTGTCACCGAGCGTGTGCTCGGCGACCAACACGCTGCCCGTCTCGGCGATCGCCAGCTCGCCGCGGACGATGGCGACGGGTACCTCGGCGACCGCAGCCGCCGGGTCAGCGCCGTCGGGCACGACGACCCGGGCGCCGGCCTGCTCGAGCAGACCGATGAGCGCTGGTTCGAACGCGGCCAGGCTCGGGGCGATCGCGACGGCGTCCCCATGAGCGACGGCGTGGTCGGCCACGGCCGGCCAGTCCGCCAGCTGGTGGTAGTTCGAGGCCGCGGCGACGACACCTGCACGGAAACGCTCGACCAGGGACGACCCGTCCACCGCAGCACCGCAGCGGTGCTGACCGTCGGCACGTTGCTGGGACATCACAGGCCACTCCTCGTCGTCGCTGCTGGCCCATCGACCGAGCCGACGCAGAGACGATACGGGATGAGCCTGCGATCACCGCAGGAAGGTGCTCGCGTACCTGGTCAGCGTCTCGAGGTAGTTGGCCCGCTCGAAGGCAGCCGGATCCCGCACCGTGCGCTGTGAGACGGCCCCGCGCAGCTGCTCGACCGAGCCGTACCCGCGCGCCTCGAGCCAGTCGCTGACACCCGCGTTGAGCGTGGCGACATGCTCCGGGCCGTGGCGCAGCAGCGCCGAGGTGCTCATCGTCACATCAGCGCCGGCGAGCAGCAGCTTGATGACGTCGTGGGCGGTGTGAACGCCGGTGGTCGCGGCGAGCGAGGCTTCGACGCGCCCGTGCAGGATCGCGCACCACCGCAGGGGCAGGCGCAGCTCGTCGGAGTCCGAGAGCACCAGATGAGGGGCGACCGAGAGCGTCTCGAGGTTGATGTCCGGCTGGTAGAACCGGTTGAACAGCACCAGCCCATCGGCGCCGGCGTCGGCGAGCTGCGTCGCGAAGTTGGCCAGTGCCGACCAGTACGGCGAGAGCTTGACGGCCACGGGCACCTCGGTCGCTTCGGCCACGGCCTCGACCAGGCGTAGCGTCTCCTGCTCGACCTGTCGGCCGGTGTCCGTCGCGTCGGCGGCGACCCGGTAGACGTTGAGCTCGATCGCGTCCGCACCGGCATCGGCCAGCAGCTTGGCGTAGCGGACCCAGCCCCCGGCGCTCACGCCGTTGAGGCTGGCGATCACCGGCCCTCGCACGGCCTCCTTGGCCTCACGGATCAGCCGGAGGTAGCGGACCGAGCCCTCGTTGTAGTGGTCGAGGTTCGGCACGTAGCCCGATGCGGCTTCGGGGTTCGCCTCGCTGCCGTAGCCCGAGAGTCGCTCGACCTGTTCAGCGTCGTGGGCCAGCTGCTCCTCGAACAGGCTCGGCAGCACCACCGCGCCGACACCAGCAGCGTCCAGCGCGCGCAGCGAGGGCAGATCACCGGTGAACGGGCCGGCCGAGGCCACCACCGGTGTGCGCAGCTCGAAGCCGAGGTAGCGGGTGGTCAGGTCCGGACGGCCCGTCGCCTCCGGACCGCTGGGGATGACGTGGCCGGGCCCCGGCGGGGCGTCCTCCTCCCCACCGTCGGCCAGTGACGGACTGAAGGGCTCGCTCATCACGCATCCTCCTGCTGGCCGTTGCCTGCACCCTCGCCCACGCCTGGCTCACCGGGACGGGTGCGGGTGACCTGCGACAACTGCTCGTAGTAGCGCCACCGCTCATCGACGTCGGCCTGTGCGAGGTCACGCAAGGTCGCGGCGCGCTCGGGGTCGGTGCGCTCGAGCACCGCGAAGCGGCCCTCGGTGCGCAGGAACGACTCGACCGGCTCGCTGGGCGCCTTGGAGTCCAGCCGCAGCGGCTGGGCATCGTCGTCGGCCGCCGGGTGGAACCGCAGCAGCGGCCAGTACCCGGTCTTGACCGCGAGGTCCATGCGCGTCATCGAGTCGCGCATGTCGACGCCGTGGGCGATGCAGGTCGAGTAGGCCAGCAGCAGTGACGGGCCGGGCCACGCCTCGGCCTCGCGGAAGGCCTTGACCGTCTGCATCTCGTTCGCGCCCATCGCGATGCGGGCCACGTAGACGTGGCCGTACTGCATCGCGAGCGCTCCCAGATCCTTCTTCGGGCCCGACTTGCCGGCGGTGGCGAACTTCGCCGTGGCACCGCGGGAGGTCGCCTTGGAGGCCTGCCCGCCGGTGTTGGAGTACACCTCGGTGTCGAGCACCAGCAGGTTGACGTCCGCCCCCGAGGCGAGCACGTGGTCGACGCCGCCGAAGCCGATGTCGTAGGCCCAGCCGTCTCCGCCGACGATCCACACGTCACGGCGCACGAGCACGTCGGCGATGGCGTCGAGGTGGCGGGCGAGCCGCGCCCGCGGCCCGGAGACCTCCGCGAGACGTCGGCGCAGCTCGGCGACCCGGTCGCGCTGCTCGGCGAGGCCGGCCTCGTCGTCCTGGCCGGCGGTCGCGAGCGAGTTGATCAGGTCGTCGCCGAGGTCGCCGGCGAGCTCGTGGAGCAGGTGGAGCGCCACCATCCGGTTCTCGTCGATCGCGAGCCGGATGCCCATGCCGAACTCCGCGTTGTCCTCGAACAGCGAGTTCGACCACGCGGGACCACGCCCCTCGGTGTTGGTTCCCCACGGGGTGGTGGGCAGGTTGCCGCCGAAGATCGACGAGCAGCCGGTGGCGTT
>JBKGZF010000014.1:0-14433 GCA_046545715.1 Nitriliruptoraceae bacterium
GCCTCGACCTCGGCCAGCCGCGCACGCGCCCGCTCGAGCTCCTCCTCGCTGGCGTCGAGCTCGTCGCGCGTCACCGCGCGCTCATCGTCGTCGCGCGTCGCCGCGCGCTCATCGGGATCGTCAGGGGACGGCTGCGCGAGCGTGCCGGCGGCCGGCAGCAGCACCAGCAGCGCCACCACGGGCAGGTAGCGCACGCGACGCACGATCATCGAGCTCCGACGACACAGCACGGTGAGTCTAGTGTTGCGGCTGTCGCTCGTCGTGGCTCAAGTGACCTAGCGGCCCGACGGGGGCGGCGGGGGCGGCAGCGGCGCGTCCAGAGACACCATGCCGGCGTTGAGCGTCGCCAGCCGCTCGATGCGCTCCTGGATCGAGGGGTGCGTGGCGAAGCGGCGGGCCATCTTGGTGGGGCCGGCGCTGCGCTGACCGGGCTGGTCCTTGGTCTCGTTCGGCTCCTCGAACCACAGGTGGGCGGTCGCGGCCTCGAAGTTGCGCAGCTGGCCGTGATCGTGGTCGATGCGCCGCAACGCGTTGACCATCGACTGTGGGTCGCGCAGCAGGTCGGCAGCGGTCGCATCGGCGAGGTACTCGCGCTGGCGTGACACCGCGAAGCGGATCACCTGCGCGGCCAGCGGGGCGAGGATCATCGCCAGGATGCCGAGCACCAGGAACAGCGCCTGGGCGCCGCCGCCACCATCGCGGCCACCGCCTCCCCGTCGGCGAGCGCCACCGAGCCACACGAAGCGCACCATGACATCGGCGAGCAGCGCCACGAGGCCTGCGGTGGCCACGGCCACGGTGACCGCACGGATGTCGTCGTTCAAGATGTGGGCGACCTCGTGGGCCAGGACCGCACGCAGCTCGTAGCGCGGCAGCCGCTCGACGAGGCCGGTGGTGACCGCCACATGGCTGTCCTCGGGGGTCAGCCCGGTCGCGAAGGCGTTGGGGGCCGGGTCGTCGACGAGGTGGAGGGTGGGCTTGGTGCCCATGATCCCCGCCGAGACGCAGACCTCGTCGAAGACGTTGTAGAGCTCGGGTGCCTCCTCGCGTGAGACCGGCCGGGCCTTGGAGGCTCGCAACGCCAGGCGCGGACCCGAACGGTAGGCGAGGTAGGTGAACAGCAACCCGACCGCCGTGCCGATCGCGGTGACCAGGAACCCACCCACGGGGTCGAGCGCGAGCTCGGGGGCGAGGAAGCCGAAGGCGACCCACACGATCACCGCCGCGATCAGCACGGCGCCGATCAGCAGCAGACGGGTCGCCCGTCGGTTCTTGCGCTGGAGCTCGTCGTAGAGACCGGTCGCGGTCATCGGCTCACTCGAAGGACACGTCGGGGGCCGCCCGCGCCTCGAGGGTCTCGACCTCGAAGTAGTCGCGTGGTCCGAAGTTGAACGCGCCGGCGATCACCGAGGCGGGGAACACCTGACGGGCGGTGTCGTAGGCGCGGACCGAGGCGTTGTAGTGCCCGCGGGCGCCAGCGACCATGTTCTCGGTGTGGGCGAGCTCCTCCTGGAGCTGGCGGAAGTTCGCGTCGGCCTTGAGGTCGGGGTAGTTCTCGGTGATGGCCAGCAGCTTGCCGAGCGCCTGGGTCAGCCCGTTCTCCGCCTCGGCAGCCTCGGCCGGGCCCTGCACCGACAGCGCCTGGGCGCGGGCCTGGGTGACCTCCTCCAAGGTCTCACGCTCGTGGCTGGCGTAGCCCTTGACGGTGTTGACCAGGTTGGGGATCAGGTCGTGGCGGCGCTGCAGCTGGGTGTCGATCTGCGCCCACGCCTCGTCGATGCGCACGCGCGACTTGACCAGCCGGTTGTAAGCACTGATGACCCAGCCGACCAGGCCCAGGATCACCACCACGATCACGACCAGGGCGATCAGTAGCCCAGAACCCACGGCATCTCCTCCTTCACGCACATCATCCACCCACGGTAGCGCGCGGCGACAGCCACCCGCTGCGTGCGACGGATCAGCTAACGCAGGTCAGCCCGCGTGGGTGACGCGGAGCTTGGCCTGCTTGTGCCGCGGCGCCCAGTCCTCCATCACCCGCGCCTCCAGCCCGTAGCGTCCGGCCAGCGCGATCAGGGTCTCGGGCCGGTAGTAGTAGTCCTCGTGCAGCACGTGGTGCTCGCGGCCCGCCGTGGCGTTGAAGGTCAGGTCGAAGCGGCCGTCAGGGCGCAGGATCCGCCCGACGTGGGCGAAGCACTGCTCGATGACCTCAAGCGGGCAGTGCGAGAACACGCTGTGGGCGTGGATCAGGTCGAAGCGCTGGTCGGGGGCCCAGCCAAAGCGCAGGTCGTCGACCAGCTGCAGCCGCGGCTCCTTGGCCTGGAGCTCGTAGCGCTGCACGGTCCGGTTGGCGGCCAGCAGCACGTCCGGGGAGATGTCGGTGCCCCAGTAGCGGCCGGGCTCGAGGTGGTCGATGATGCGCCAGCCGGCGCGCAGGTTGCCACAGCCGATCTCCAGCACGTCGTCGGTGGCGGTGAGACCGTGCTCGACGAGGTAGTCGTACTGCAGCTGGCCGAGGGCGAGCCAACGGTCGTGGGTGGCGCTGCCGACCGCCAGCTCCGGGCTCTTGGCGACGTCGTCACGCATCACCTCGCGGTAGAACGAGACGTGGTCGCGGCGGCCGCGCAGCCGGAAGCGCAGGTCACGCCAGCTGCGGCGCAGGAACGGGCGGATGCGCTCGGGGTGGCGCAGGGCGTAGCGCACCCGGTAGCTCAGGCGGTGCCGCTGGTCTGCCACCTCGGCGTCCCTTCAGCTCGTCTCAGCTCGTCGGCAGGTCGGGCCGCACGTCACCGCGAACCCGACGCAGGCCCCCACGACGGTAGCCGTGCGCGGTGCTACTCCCACTCGATCGTGCCCGGCGGCTTGGAGGTGACGTCGAGCACCACCCGGTTGACGGCTGGCACCTCGTTGGTGATCCGGGTGGAGATGCGGGCGAGCAGCGCGTCGGGCAACCGCGTCCAGTCGGCGGTCATCGCGTCCTCGCTGGAGACCGGACGCAGCACCACCGGATGGCCGTAGGTGCGCCCGTCGCCCTGGACCCCGACCGAGTGCACGTCCGCGAGCAGCACCACGGGGCACTGCCAGATCTCGCGGTCGTAGCCGGCGGCGCTGAGCTCCTCACGGGTGATGGCGTCGGCGGCACGCAGGATCTCGAGCCGATCGGCGTCGACGGCGCCCACCACGCGGATCGCGAGGCCGGGACCCGGGAACGGCTGCCGCCAGACGATCGCCTCCGGCAGCCCGAGCTGCAGACCGATCGCGCGGACCTCGTCCTTGAACAGCGAGCGCAGCGGCTCGATGAGGTCGAAGGCGAGGTCGTCGGGCAGCCCGCCGACGTTGTGGTGGCTCTTGATGTTGGCCGTGCCGTTGCCGCCACCGGACTCGACCACGTCGGGGTAGAGCGTGCCCTGCACCAGGAAGCCGACGGTCTCGCCGGCGGCGCCGGAGGCGTCGACGACCTCGCGTGCAGCCTGCTCGAACACCCGGATGAACTCCCGGCCGACGATCCGCCGCTTCTCCTCGGGATCGCTGACGCCGTCGAGCGCGGCCAGGAACCGCTCGGCGGCGTCGACGACCTTGAGCTCCACACCGGTCGCGGCGACGAAGTCGCGCTCAACCTGCTCGGCCTCGCCGGAGCGAAGCAGGCCGTGGTCGACGAACACGCAAGTCAGCTGCTCGCCGATGGCGCGCTGGACGAGCGCCGCGGCGACGGCCGAATCCACCCCGCCCGACAGCCCGCAGATCGCCCGAGCGTCGCCCACCTGCGCACGGATCGCGGCGACCTGCTCGTCGATCACGTTGGCGGTGGTCCAGGTCGGACGGCAGCCGGCGATCTCGTAGAGGAAGTGCTCGAGCACGGCCTGGCCATGATCGGTGTGCATCACCTCGGGGTGGAACTGCACACCGGCCAGGCGGCGCTCGGGCTGTTCGAAGGCGGCGACCGGGGAGCCGTCGGTGCGCGCGACGACCTCGAAGCCAACCGGTGCCGCGACCACCGAGTCACCGTGGGACATCCACACCGACTGCTGGCGCGGCAGGCCGTGCAGCAGCGCGGAGTCCAGCGCCACCACCTCCAGGGGCGTGCGGCCGTACTCCGCGGTACCGGTCCGTTCGACCGTGCCACCGAGGGCGGCGGCCATCGCCTGGAAGCCGTAGCAGATGCCGAGCACCGGCACCTCGCCGGCCACCAGCCGAGGATCGATGTCCGGCGCGTCATCGGCGTACACCGAGGCCGGGCCGCCCGAGAGCACGATCGCGGCGGGCTCACGCGCGAGCAGCTCCTCGGCCGGGGTGTCGTGGGGGACGATCTCGGAGTAGACGCGTGCCTCGCGGATCCGGCGAGCGATCAGCTGGGCGTACTGCGCCCCGAAGTCGACCACCAGGACCGTGTCGGCGTCCGCCACCTGGCCTGCCACCTCACCGCCCCCGCAGGGTCAGCTCGGCGTCCTTGAGCCGGGCCAGCGACGCGTAGCCGGTGACGCCCATCGCATGGCGCAGGCCGCCCATCAGGTTGACCCGCCCGTCATCACGGTGCGCCGGGCCCTCCAGCAGGGTGGCGAGGCTGCCCAGCGGCTCGAGGTGCTCGTAGCGTCCCCGCGGCAGGTCGTGGTGCCCGGCGGCGGGGCCCCAGTAGGCGCCACGGCCCGGCGCGTCGGTCGTGGCCGCAAGCGGGCGCGCGAGCATCACCGCGTCGGCACCGCAGGCGACCGCCTTGGCGATGTCGCCACCGGTGCGCAGCCCGCCGCCGGCGGCGATCACCCGGACGTCCCGACCGGATTCGTCGAGGTAGCGCGAGCGGGCCGCGGCGACCTCGGCGAGGGCGGTGGCCTGCGGTGCGTGCACCCCGATCGTCGCCTCGGTGGTCGAGGCCCCGCCACCACCGAGCCCGACCAGCACCCCGACAGCGCCGGTGCGCATCAGATGCAGCGCCGACTTGCCGGAGGCGACGCCACCGACCATCACCGGGATGTCGTAGCGCGCGGTGAAGTCGCGCAGGTCCAGCGGCTCGGTGTCCGGCATGCCCACGTGCTGGGCGGTGACCACGACCCCTTGGACGACCAGCAGGTCGAGGCCCGCCTCCAGCGCGGCGTGGTGGAAGCGCTCGACCCGTCCCGGGGTGAGCCGGCCCGCGGCGAACCCGGTCGCGCGCAGCTCCTCGACGCGCTGGCCGATCAGTTGCTCCCTGACCGGCTCGGCGTAGGCCCGCTGCAGCCTTGCGGTCGCCTCCGGTCCCGGGGTGAGGCTCGCCAGCTCCTCGAGCACCTCGACGGGGTCGTCGTAGCGGGTCCACAGTCCCTCGAGGTCGAGCGCAGCGAAGCCGCCGTGCGACGCCAGCTCAGCGGCCGTCGCCGGTGAGGTCGCCGCGTCGACGGGCGCGCCGATGACCGGCAGGTCGAAGCGGTAGGCGTCGAGCTGCCAGGAGACGTCGACGAGGTCGGTCGCGCGAGTCCGCCGGGCGGGCGCCAGCGCGACGTCGTCGAGTTCGTAGCCGAGCGACGCGTGCTTGGCGCCCCCGATGATCGTGTCCACGGCCTCCCCTTACTGAGCGGTGCATCGGCGCGAGCGTAGTGCCGTCGCGTGGCTAGGCCCGTCCGCTCGCTACGAAGCGCGGGCTCACCTCGGGCACACGCTCAGCAGTCGGTACCACCGAGCCGCTCTGCGAGGTCGTCGAGGATGAGCTCAGCACCGATCAGACCGATGCCGATCATCCACTCGTCGTCAGCGACGTCGAACTGGCAACCGTCCGCGACCGCCGGCAGCTGACCCCACAACTCGGTGACCTCACCGCGGGTGGACTCCTCCTCGGCGCCGAAGGTGGCGGCGAACAGGACGTCGGCGTCCGAGAGCAGCTCCACCTGCTCGGCACTGATGCTCACCATCGAGTACTGGTCGTAGTCGAGGTCCGGCAGGGAGTAGCCCACGTCGGCGAGCACGCTGCCGGAGAAGGTGTCGGGCCCATAGATCCGGGTCTCGCCCGGCAGGAAGCGCACGATGCCGGCCTGCTGCTGCGAGGCGCCGAGCTCCTCGCCCAGCTCCGTGGCGCGCTGCTCGTGCTCGGCGAGGGCGCGCTCACCCTCATCCGCCCGGCCCAGCGCCTCGGCGACCAGACTGACGCCCTGCTTCCAATCGGTGCCCGACGACTCGGTGAACACGGTCGGTGCGATCTCGCTGAGCTGGTCGTAGATCTGCTCGTGACGGACGGTGGCAGACAGGATCAGGTCGGGCTCCAGCGCGGCGACGGCCTCGAGGTCGGGCTCCTCGATGGTGCCCACCACCTCGACCTCCCCGGTGCGATCGTCGAGGTAGGACGGCAGGCCCTCATCAGCGAACACCGCCGTCGATCCCACCGGTGTCACGCCGAGGGCGAGGGCTGCGTCGAGGTGGGGCGAGTCGAGGGTGACCACACGCTCGGGCTCGGCGGGGACCTCGGTCTCGCCCTGGTCATGGGTGACGGTGCGGGTCTCGGCCGCATCGTCCTCAGCGGCCTCGGACAACTCATCGGCCTCGCCGGCGCACGCGCTCAGCGTCAGCACCAGCGCGAGGACGGCAGCAGGCCGGTGGAGGTTGCTCATGAGCAGGCGCCTCGTCGGGTCGGATCGGGCACGGGCTCGGGCCCCGCTCGCCTACTCGGCGGGCTCCAGGGCCGGCTCGACGGTGGTTTCGGGATCGCCGTCGACGGCCGCATCCAGCCGCGGGACGAGCTCCTCGAGCACGATCTCGAGGCTGAGCACCGAGCTGAAGGACATGGCGGCACCCAGCTCGCTCGCGCTGCTGACCAGCACCTCACGGCCCTCGGTGTGGACCGCCAGCTGCTGGTAGAGCGGCTCACCCAAGGGGCCTTCGTCCTGCTGTGCGTCCAGCCATACCAGCGCGTCGACATCGAGCAGATCCACCCGCTCGAGGCTGAGCTCGGCACCATCGGCCTCGCCGACCAGCTCGGCGATCCCCTCGGGGATCTCCATGCCGAGCTCGCGAAGCAGTCGCACGTTGGCGACGTCCGGGCTGTAGACGTAGATGCCGTCGCTGGGGGTGGCGATCGCGGCGGAGGCACCGTTGAGGTCGGGATGCTCCTCGCGGGCCGTGGCGAAGCCGTCCTCGATCTCCTCGATGCGCGCCTCAGCCTCGTCGGGTTCGCCGAGGATGCGACCCACGGTGCGGGTCAGCTCCTGCCACGGAACGCCCCAGTCGACGTGATCGTCCGGCTGGGCGACGGTGGGCGCGATCTGCGAGAGCGTGTCGTAGTCGTCCTCACTCAGCGCGGAGTACAGCCCGACGATCAGGTCAGGCTCCAGGGCAGCGATCGCCTCGAAGTCGAGCTCCTCGGCGGTGCCGACCACCTCGGGGGCCTCGCCCTGCAGCGCGTCACGCGCCCACGGCCACAGCGCGTCGGGCTGATCGCCGTACCAGTCCGTGATGCCGACCGGTTCGTGCCCGAGCGCGAGGAAGGCGTCGTGGTCGGTCAGCCCCACGGTGACGACGCGTTCGGGCGGGGCGGCGACCTCGGTGGTGCCATGGCGATGCTCGAGGGTGAGGGGGAAGTCCCCCGCCGCATCCTCGTCATCCGCCCCGTCCTCGCTGGGCTCGGACGCCTGCTCCTCGGAGCCGGTGTCGGCGGCCTCATCACCGTCGGCGGCCTCATCACCGTCGGCGGCCTCATCACCGTCGGCGGCTTCCTCACCGTCCGCGGCACAGCCGACCACCGACAGCAGCACGGCGAACAGCAGGCAGGTGGTCAGCAACGAGACTGCTGGGGTGCGCGTCATCACGATCGGGACCTCGTCGTCGTCGTCCTTGGAGGCCCGTATATTTAGGTAAGGCTAACCTAGACTGTCAAGTCCCGTCCCGGCCTGGGCGTCGATCAGCGGGGTCTCGCTCAACACCGATCGCGCACCGACCGGCACCACCAACGGCGCTCCCGAGGCGGGGTCGGCCAACACGCGGCTCTCGACGCCGAAGACGTCACGCACGGTGTCGGCGGTGACCACCTCGTCCGGGCGTCCCTCGGCGACCACCCGGCCCTCACGCAACGCCACGAGGTGGTGGCTGTAGCGCGCCGCCTCGTTGAGGTCGTGCAGCACCATGACCACGGTGCGTCCCTGGGTGTGGTTGAGCTCCACCAGCAGGTCGAGGACCTCGAGCTGATGGGCGATGTCGAGGTAGGTGGTGGGCTCGTCGAGCAGCAGGATCGGGGTCTGCTGTGCCAGCGCCATCGCGATCCACGCACGCTGGCGCTGGCCGCCCGAGAGGGCGTCCACCGGCCGGTCGGCGAGGTCGGCCGTCCCGGTCAGCGTAAGGGCCCGCTCCAGCGCCTCCTCGTCGTCGACGCTCCACTGCTGCAGGAGACCCTGGTGGGGGAAGCGGCCCCGCGCGACCAGGTCGGCGACGGTCAGCCCCTCCGGGATCTGCGGGGTCTGGGGCAGCAGCGCGAGGCTGCGGGCGACCTGCTTGGTAGGTCGGCGATGGATCGCCTCGCCGTCTAGCAGGACGGCCCCGCCCCGCGGGCGCAGCAGGCGCGCGAGCGAGCGCAGCAGGGTGGACTTGCCACACGCGTTGGGGCCCACGATGCAGGTGATACGACGGTCGGGCACGGCGAGGGACAGCTCGTGGACCACGGGCGCGCCGTCATAGGCCAGGGTGACCGATTCGGCGGAGAGACGGGGCATCACGACCCCCGGTGGATGCGATGGAGCAGGAACAGGAAGTACGGCGCGCCGACGGCGGCGGTGACGATGCCGACGGGCAGGCTCGCGGGAAGCGCGTGCTGGGCGAGGACGTCGCTGAGCAGGACCAGCAGGGCCCCCAGCAGGGCGGTCAGTGTCAGGACCCCGAGGGTGGGCGTCCCCAGCAGCAGCCGAGCGAGGTGGGGCACCATCAGGGCGACGAACGCCACCGGGCCGGCAGCCGACACGGCGACGGCCGCCAGCCCGGCCGCCAGCGCCATGATGGCCGCCCGCGTGGGCTGCACGCGGAGCCCGACGGCGGTGGCCGCCTCGTCCCCCAGTTGCAGGGCGCGGAGGCGCGGCAGGGCGACCGCCGCCAGGGGCACGAGCACCACGAGCCCGACCGCGAGCCAGGTGACGTGGGTGAAGGTTCGCGCGTGCAGGGTGCCCGTCGCCCACAGCACCGCCGGCGCGACGGTCTCGATCGGGAAGCGCACGAAGACCATCGTGGTCAGCGCCGTGAGCACCGCCTCGACCGCGATCCCGACCAGGACGAGGCGCTCCCCAGATACCCCGCGCCGCCACGTGAGGCCGTAGAGCAGCGCCGCGGCGCCCAGGGCACCGACCAGCGCGCCCAGGGGCACCATCGCCGGCGTACGGGTCACGGCGATCAAGGTCACCGCGGCGAGCGTGGCCCCTCCGTTGACGCCGATGACGTCGGGCGAGACCAGCGGGTTGCGGACCAGTCCCTGGAACAACGCGCCCGAGATCGCCAGCGCCGCGCCGACGCCGATGGCGGTCAGCATGCGCGGCAGCCGCAAGGCACGGACGATCAGGTCGTGCTCGCCGGGGCCCAGGCCCAGCAGCGAGGCGACGACCTCGCCGACCGCGACCGGGTAGTCGCCCAGCGTCATCGACCAGGCAGCAACCGCGACGACGGCACCGCCCGTCGCCAGCACCAAGATCAGGGCGTGTGGCCGGTAGCGCCAGGAGGCCGGCAGCGGGTGCTGCCAACGCACCACACGTTGCCGCGCGATGCCCTCGGGCGCGCGCGTCGTCGGCCGCAGCGCGGTGCTCACTGCACCCCCACCGTACGCCGACGCACGAGGTGGATGAGCACCGGCGCGCCCACGATGGCCGTGACGATGCCGACCTGGATCTCCTCGGGTCGCATGACCACGCGGCCGATGATGTCCGCGGCCAGCAGCAGGCTGGTGCCCCCCAGGGCCGCGGCCGGCAGCAGCCAGACGTGACGTGGACCGACCACGCTGCGCACGATGTGGGGGACGGCGAGCCCCACGAAGCCGATGGGGCCCGCGACCGAGACGGCCGCGCCGGCCAGCAGCACGGCGACACCGAGGGCAAGCGCTCGGACCTGGGCGGTGCGCAGCCCCAGACCGGCAGCCATCGCATCCCCCAGACTGAGCGCATCCAGCTGACGGGCGAGCAGGGCCGCCACGATCAGGCCGAGCAGCAGGAAGGGGGCGACGCGTGCGAGCACGCCGAGGTCGCGGCCCGCCACCGATCCCGCGAGCCAGAAGCGGACCTCGTCGAGGGTGCGGTCACTGAGCACCATCGCCGCCCAGATCCACGACTGCAGCAGCGCGGTGACCACGGCACCGGCCAAGGCCAGCTTCAGTGGCGTGGCGCCGCCGCGTCCTGCGGAGCCAACGACGAAGACCACCGCCGTGGCCACCAGCGCACCGGCGAAGGCGAACCACACGTAGGCACCGGGGGAGACCACGCCGAGCACGAACACCGCGGTCACGATCGCGAAGGCGGCGCCGGCGTTGACCCCGAGCACCGTCGGGGAGGCCAGCACGTTGCGGGTGACCGCCTGCATCGTCACGCCCGCGACGGCAAGTGCCGCGCCGACGGCGATCGCGATCACCGTGCGTGGCAGCCGCAGGGTGCGCACGATCAGATGCTCGCTGGAGCCATCGAAGGCGACGAAGGCGTCGACCACCGTCGTGGTGGACAGCGATACCGAGCCGATCCGCAAGCTCAGCAGCGTGAGCACGACCACCAGCACGAGCCCCACGAGGCAGGCGAGCGCCCCGTGGTCACGGCCTCCCCGACGGGCCGCAGCCGCACGCGGGGCGGCCTTGCCCGTACCGGAGGTGGGAGCTGTGACGGCGGGCATGGACGAGGCGGTCCCTGGTCACGGCAGCGACAGAGGTAAGGAGAACCTTAGAACTGACCTTAGGGCACGTTCGCCCGGGCGTCCAACCGCCTGTCGCCGGCGTCACAGCCGGCCGGTGAGCACCACCCAGATCGTGCGCAGCATGATCTCGACGTCGAGCACCGGCGACCAGTTGACCAGGTACTGCAGGTCGTAGCCGAGCTTGTACTCCGGGTCGGTGTGATAGCGGCCGTGGATCTGGGCGAGGCCGGTCAGCCCCGGTGGCAGCTCGTGGCGCCGGGCGTAGCCGGGGATGCGCTCGGTGAACCCGGCGGTCAGCTCCGGTCGCTCGGGGCGCGGGCCGACCAGCGACATCTCGCCCTTGAGCACGTTCCACAGCTGCGGCAGCTCGTCCATGCGCGTGGCCCGGATCCAGCCGCAGCCACGGATCACGCGCGGGTCATCGACGTCGGCCAGGCGGGCGCCGCGCCCGTCGGCCTCGGCGTCCACCGCCATGGTGCGGAACTTGACCATCTGGAAGGTGCGCCCACGCGCCCCGACGCGCTCCTGGCGGTAGAGCAGCGGCCGGCCCGCGACGACCAGCTGGTAGAGCGTGACCGCGAGCACCAACGGCACCGCGACCGGGGAGATCCCCGCGAGCACGACGACGTCGAAGAAGCGCTTGAAGCGCGAACGTGACCGCGGCATGGTCTGGGTGCGCAGCACCACGAACGGCAGACCGCCGATCTCACGCACGCGCTCGAGCCCGTAGAGGGTCTCACGGGCGGTGACCCGCAGCAGCACGGTGATCCCGCTGCGCTCGAGCCGCTCGACGTGGAGCGGGTAGAGGTCGTCGATCCACGCCCCGGAGACCACGACCACGTCGGTCGCTCCCCGCTCGGCCACGACGTCGAGCAGCCGGTCGGGGTCGGTGTGCTCAGCCACGACCCGTGCGCGGTCACGGTCCATGCCCAGGTGCTCGCGTGCCACCTCGACGTCCTGGCGGTCGCCGGCGAGCACGACCTTCGGTGGCCCCTCACGTCGGGTGCGCAGCCGCAGGACCAGCCGCCGGTTGAGGGCGACCACCGCGGCACCGAGCACGATCAGCACCACCAGGTTGGTGATCGGGAACGGCAGGGCGCGGCTGGTGGTGATGCCGAGCTCACGCGCGGCACCGGTGGCCCCGAGGTTGATCAGGGCGACCAGCCCGCCCGCGGCCAGCGTCTGGCGCGCGGCGCGTGGCAGCAGCGAGGGTGCGCCCAGCCGCGCCTCGCGCTCGTAGAGCCCACCGAAGTACAAGCTGCCGAGGAAGATCACCGTCGCGACGGCGAACGACATCAGGTAGGTCGGTACCGGGTAGGTGGGCCAGTCGGTGCCGAACCGCACGAACATCGTGCCGAGCATCACGACCCACAGCCCGACCACGTCGGCGACCATCACCAACCGGAAGCCGCGACGGTTCAGCCGCGTGAGCCAGTGCGCGTCGTCGGTGGGGACGGACGGCTGGGAGGTCGCCTCGCCGCCTGCGACGGTCACCGCAGCGGTGTCCGGGGCCGGCGGCTCGTGCTGCGACGTCGAGGTGGTGGCGGCCTCGCGGTCCGGGGAGCCGTCGGCGCTGCCGTCCACCGGGGTCGTGGAACGGGACGGCTCGCGCTCAGGCATCGATCACGACTCCGGGCCAGCAGCGGCGGTGGCGAACCGACGGGCAGGCGTGCGGCGGCCCGCACCCAGCAGGACAACGTGCGACAGGGTGCTCAGGGTACCCCGGCACCGGTCTCGGCCTCGTCGGGCTCCCCATCGGCGTCGTCGGTGTCATCCTCCTCGTCCGGCTCCTCGTCCGGGTCGGCCACCTCGTCGACGCCGCCCTCGTCAGCGGTGATGAGCGGGTCGTCGGGCACGCCGACCACGTCCTGCTCCACCAACATCGCCGCGGCACGCATCACGAACGAGGCGACGGCGCCGCGGGTCACCGACGCCGAGGGGCGGAAGCGCCAGTCGCCGGTGCCGGTGACCACGCCGGTGGCGGCGAGCCGGTCGATGACGGGCTCGTGGGTGGTGTCGTTGTCGTCGGTGAAGGTGTCGCGCCCGCGGGGCAGGCCCTCGCCGGTGACGTACTCCAGCGTGCGACCGATCAGCGCGGCGGTCTGGGCGCGGGTCACCGCCGCGTTGGGCTCGAAGGTCGTCGCGGTGCGGCCGGTGATCACCCCCGCGGCGGTCAGCCGCGCGATCGGCCCGGCGTGCACGTCGTCGGGGTGCACGTCGACGAACGGCAGCTCGGCGTCGCCGAACAGCGCGGTGCCGCTGCCACGGTCGGCGACGTCATCGATCCAGCGGGCCAGGAAGGAGGCGAGCTGGGCCCGGGTGACGCTGACGTCCGGCACGAAGGTGGTCTCGGTCACCCCGGTGGTGACCCCCCAGCCGGCGAGGCAGCCGATCGCCTCCTGGTGGGTGTGGCCGCCGACGTCGACGAAGGTGGTCAGCAGCACCTCCGGCGGGCATGCCTCGGCGAGGCCACGCGCCGCGCCCGGCCGGGGGACGTAGACGAAGATCCCGTCGGCGACGCCGCGGCCCGTCTCGCTCGGCCGGTTGCGGACCTCGCCCTCGACCGTCATCGTGGTCGAGCCGCCACCATCGAGGTTGACCGCGTCGCGGGCGCCCAGCGCGATCATGGTGTCGGCGAGCTCGCCGACCGTCAGACCGTCCGACCAGCCCGACCGCCGGCCGTCGATCGTCACCAGCAGGGTGCGGCCGTCGCCGGTGCGCCCGATCGCGGTGCGGGGCTGACGCTCCAGCGCGTGGTCCTCACCGAACGCGGCGAGGTCGGTCCACTCCGCGGCGCTGCGTCGCTGCCCATCGCGGACCATCAGCTGCCCGCCGGCCACCCCGCTGTCGAGATCGTCCCAGCGCGACGCAGCGGTCGCCTCCGGCGCGATCTCGGTGTGCACCTCGACGTCGTCGCCCAGCGAAGCCGCGCTCAGGTCCTGGGCTCGGGCGCCGTGCGCGACCAGCAGGTGCTGGTCGTCCGGCACGGCGAAGGTGTCGTCCTCGTCGGTGGTGATCATGTGGGTGATGGTGGCCTGCGACGCCCCGGTCGAGCCCAGCGACAGCCCGCCGAGGACCGCGACCACGCTGCCAGCCGGCACCTGCACGAGCGTGCCGAACCGGTCGCCGTAGAGCAGCAGCTCACCGTCCGGCCGCCGCTCGGCCTCGTCCTCGGGCCACGGCTGGCGGTTGAGCTGGTCGATGCGCAGCGGCGGCGAGCCGTCGGCGAACCGCAGCTCGTGGGTGACCGCGATGCGATCCATCACCGTCGTGCCGTCGTCGTGCCAGCCGACCATCCCCCGGCCGGTCGCCTCGCCACCGCCCGTGAGGCTGTTGACCGCCTGGCCCGCGAGCAGCCGGCCGCGATCGAGGTGCAGCCCGTTGGGTGCTCCCCACGGCCCCTGCTGGGTCGAGCCGTTGAGGAAGTAGCCGCCGTTGATCCCGGCGATGCCGCCGCGGTGCATCTGTGCGCGCGACATCGGGCCCATCGCCTGGGTGCCGGCGACCGTGCCCTGCGCGATGCGCGGGCGGACCACCACCTCGCTGTCGCCGTCGGGCACGGTGATGACGTTGCCGCGCGCGAGCCCACCCGACACCCGGATCTCGAGG
>JBKGZF010000015.1:0-14096 GCA_046545715.1 Nitriliruptoraceae bacterium
GTTCATGGCCGTCGCCCAGGAGGACCGCTTCCCGATCCTCGACATCCTCCAGCAGACACCTCAGATCCCCGAGCACTCGCAGTGGGGGATCTTCCTGCGCAACCACGACGAGCTGACGCTGGAGATGGTCACCGATGAGGAGCGTGACTACATGTACCGGGCCTACGCCCGGGAGTACGACATGCGGGTCAACCTCGGCATCCGTCGTCGGCTGGCACCGTTGCTGCACAACGACCGTCGGCTCATCGAGCTGATGAACTCGCTGCTCTTCAGCCTCCCCGGCACGCCGATCATCTACTACGGCGACGAGATCGGCATGGGCGACAACGTCTACCTCGGCGATCGCAACGGCGTACGCACGCCCATGCAGTGGTCCAACGACCGCAACGCCGGCTTCTCGCGGGCCAACCCCCAGCGCCTGTTCCTGCCCACGATCATCGACCCCGAGCACCACTACGAGTCGGTCAACGTCGAGGCACAGCAGAACAACCCCCGCAGCCTGCTGTGGTGGATGAAGCGCATGATCGCGCTGCGTCGTCGCCACCAGGTCTTCGGCCGAGGCTCCATCGAGTTCCTCAGCCCCGACAACGCCAAGATCCTCGCGTTCATCCGCAGCTGGACGCCACCCGATGCCACGGAGCCCGAGCAGGTCCTGATCGTCGCCAACCTCTCACGCTACGCCCAGGCCAGTGAGCTCGATCTGTCCGACTTCGCCGGCCTGAACCCGGTGGAGATGGTCGGCGGCACAGCCTTCCCGACGATCGGCGAGCAGCCCTACCTGCTCACCCTCGGCCCCTACCAGTACCTGTGGTTCTCCCTGGAGCGCGACCCATCCCGGCTCACGCTCTCCAAGCTCCCCGAGTTCGCGACCGAGCAGGTCGAGGAGATCGAGACCCCGCTGCCCACCGTCACGGTCTCCGGCGAGTGGACCGCGCTGCTGCGGGGGCCCGGCCGTGGACGGCTCGAAGCCATCATGCCGAGCATCCTCCAGCGTCAACGCTGGTTCGGCGGCAAGTCACGCCCCGTGCGCACCACCAGCGTGGACGAGGTCATCGCCGTCGGCACCAAGCAGCGCTGTCCGCTCCACGTCCTGGTCGTCCAGGTCGAGTACGTCGACGGCGAATCCGAGCAGTACGTGGTCCCCGTCACCTTCGCCGAGGGCGAGGAGGCCGGCCGGTTGCTCGCGGTCGCTCCACGCGCGGTCCTCGCCAACGTCAAGGGCCAGGGCTCGCGGGGACAGTCCGGCGTCCTCGTCGACGCCCTCACCGATACGCAAGCCGATCAGCAGCTGCTCGACACCATCGCACGGCAACGTCGCTACAGCGGCCAGCACGGCCGGCTGGTCGGTCAGCGCTCGCCGGGGTTCGACCGCCGCCGCGACGGGACCGACCTCGAGCCCCACCTGCTGCGCGGCGAGCAGTCGAACTCCTCGGTGCTCTACGGGGACCGGGCGCTGCTCAAGGTGCTGCGCCGCCTGGAGCCGGGGATCAGCCCCGACGTGGAGATCGGCGCCTTCCTCGCGGACTTCGAGCACGTCCCCGAGCTGTTGGGAACCATCGACGTGCTTCCCTCCGGCGGTGGCGAGCCACGCACGCTCGGCATCCTGCAGCGCTACGTCCCCAACGAGGGGGATGCTTGGAGCCAGGCACTCGACGAGCTGGGCCGCTTCGCCGAGCGGGTCGTCTCGGATCCCGACGCGGGCCCCACGCCGACGCCCCGGGCCAGTGGCGACATGCTCGACCGGGCCGGGAAGCGCATCCCCGAGCGCGTCCACGAGCGCATCGGGCCCTACCTGGAGCTGGTCCACCTGCTCGGCATACGCACCGGCGAGCTGCACATCGCGCTGGCAGCGGACACCCAGGATCCGGCCTTCGCGCCCGAGCCGATGACCCGGCTCTACCAGCGCAGCCTCTACCAGTCGGTGCGCAACACCGTGCGGATGGGCCTACGTGCCGCCAAGCGCGAAGCACACCAGCTGCGCGACCCGGACACCCGAGCGGGTGTCGAGCAGGCCGTGGCACGCGAGGACGAGATCCTCGAGCGCCTGCGCAGCCTCTCGAGCGATCCCATCGATGCGACGCGCATCCGCACGCACGGCGACTACCACCTCGGCCAGGTGCTCTTCACCGGCCGCGACTTCATCATCATCGACTTCGAGGGCGAGCCGGCACGTCCGCTCGGCGAACGCCGACTGAAGCGCTCGCCGCTACGCGACGTCGCCGGGATGGTGCGCTCGCTGCAGTACGCGACCGCCGCGACCCTCCACGACCAGGTCGGGCGTGGCCTGGTGACACCCGACCACCCCAACCACGAGCGCCTGACCGGTTGGCTGGACTGGTGGTTCGACTGGACCGCCAGCACCCTGCTGCGGGGCTACCTCGACGCGACCGAAGGTCAGTCGTTCATCCCCGAGGAAGCCGGCCATGTGCGCTCCCTGCTGGACGCCTTCCTCCTCGAGAAGGCGGTGTACGAGCTCGGCTACGAGATGAACAACCGCCCCGACTGGGTCGACATCCCGCTGTCCGGCATCGCTCAGGTACTCGATCATCACGAGAGGTGACCCGCCGATGCCCACCGACCCCACCCCACCACCGACGCCGCAGCGACGCGAGGCACCGGCGAGCCAGCCGGCCTCGTCACCGCTCGGCGACCAGGATCTGCACCTGTTCAACGAGGGCACCCACCTGCGGCTGTGGGAGGCGCTCGGCGCGCATCCCACCACGCTCGACGGTGTCGCCGGTACCCACTTCGCGGTCTGGGCTCCCAATGCCCGTGAGGTCACGGTCATCGGCGACTTCAACGGCTGGGACCGCGGCAGCGCTGAGGCCCGCCTCTCCCCCCGCCAGGACTCGGGCATCTGGGAGGGGTTCGTGCCCGGAGCGGGGCACGGCGACGCCTACAAGTTCCACGTGAGCTCCGCGGTGCGCGACTACGCGGTCGCCAAGGCCGATCCCTACGCGGTCCACACCGAGGAGCCACCCGACAACTCCTCGATCGTGTGGGACCTCGGCTACGACTGGGGTGACGAGGCCTGGATGCGCTCGCGTGGCCAGCGACACCGCCTCGACGACCCGATCAGCATCTACGAGCTCCACCTCGGCTCGTGGCGACGAGTGATCGACGACGACGGCACCTCGCGCCCGATGTCCTACCGCGAGCTCGCCGAGCCGCTGATCGAGCATGTCAGCGAGCTCGGCTTCAGCCACGTGGAGCTCCTGCCGGTGATGGAGCACCCCTTCTACGGCTCCTGGGGCTACCAGTGCACCGGCTACTTCGCGCCGACCAGCCGCTACGGCACCCCGCAGGACCTCAAGTTCCTTATCGACCAGCTCCACCAGGCCGGGATCGGGGTGTTCCTGGACTGGGTCCCCAGCCACTTCCCCACCGACGAGTGGGCGCTGGGCGACTTCGACGGGACCCACCTCTACGAGCACGCGGACCCACGGCAGGGCTTCCACCCGGACTGGTCGAGCTACATCTTCAACTACGGCCGTCCCGAGGTGGCCGCGTTCCTGCTCTCCTCCGCGCTGTTCTGGCTCGAGGAGTACCACGTAGACGGCCTGCGGGTCGACGCGGTGGCGTCCATGCTCTACCTCGACTACTCGCGCGAGGAGGGCGAGTGGGTCGCCAACCGCTGGGGTGGCAACGAGAACATCGAGGCGATCGAGTTCCTCCGCCGGCTCAACACCGAGGTGTTCCAGCGCTTCCCCGACGTGCAGACCTTCGCCGAGGAGTCCACCTCCTGGCCGATGGTCTCACGCCCGACCTACGTGGGCGGCCTCGGCTTCGGCTTCAAGTGGGACATGGGCTGGATGCACGACACCCTCGAGGTGTTCCAGCACGACCCGGTGCACCGCAAGTACCACCACAACCAGCTGACCTTCCGCGCGGTCTACGCCTACTCCGAGAACTACACCCTGCCGCTGTCCCACGACGAGGTCGTCCACGGCAAGGGCTCGCTGCTGGCCAAGATGCCCGGGGACCAGTGGCAGCGGTTCGCCAACCTGCGTGCGCTCTACGCCTACCAGTTCACCACGCCCGGCAAGAAGCTGCTGTTCATGGGCAGCGAGTTCGGCCAGGAGCAGGAGTGGGCCCACGAGCGCTCGCTGGACTGGCACCTGCTCGACGACGACGGGCTGCACACCCGGTTGCAGCGCTGCCTGGGGGACCTCGCGCGCCTCTACCACGCTGAGCCAGCGCTCTACGAGGGCGACTGTGAGCCGTTCGGCTTCGAGTGGGTCGACGCGAGCGACTGGGAGTCCTCGGTCGTGTCCTACCTGCGCCGCGCGCGGGATGGACGTGCAGCCTTGGTGGTGGTGAACCTGACGCCGCTGCCCCGCCACAACTACCGGGTCGGCCTCCCTCACGGCGGGCGCTGGCGCGAGGCGTTCAACTCCGATGCGCTCGACTACGGCGGCTCGGGCATCGGCAACCTCGGCGGGGTCGATGCCCGGCCCATCCCCGTCCACGGACGCAGCCACTCCACGACCCTGTCGCTGCCTCCCCTGGCCGTCGCGGTGTTCGTCCCCGACCAGTGACGTAATCTGACGCCCGTTCTCCGTCGCCCCCGGCGCGGACACGCGACGAGACCCGCGACCGGCGCAGGCCTGGAGCAGCTGTTGGATCGATACGTGTGTGTGCACGGCCACTTCTACCAACCCCCACGCGAGAACCCGTGGTTGGAGATGGTCGAGCGCCAGGACGATGCCTACCCGTTCCACGACTGGAACGAGCGCATCACCGCCGAGTGCTACGCACCCAACACCCGTGCACGCATCCTCGATGAGCGGGGACGGATCGTCGCGGTCGTCAACAACTTCGCCGCGATGAGCTTCAACCTCGGCCCGACGCTGCTGGCATGGCTGCAGCACGCCGCCCCGACGACCTACCACGACATCCTCGACGCCGATCGGCGCAGCGCCGAGCGCTTCGGGGGCCACGGCTCGGCGATGGCCCAGGTCTACGGGCACGCCATCATCCCGCTGGCCAGCACGCGCGACCGACGGACCCATATCCGCTGGGGCATCACCGACTTCCGCCATCGGTTCGGCCGCGAGCCCGAGGGGATGTGGCTGGCCGAGACCGCCGTCGATGACGAGACCCTCGACCTGCTCGCGCAGGAGGGCATCCGGTTCACCGTGCTCGCCCCACACCAGGCGGCGCGGGTGCGACCGATCGGTGACGAACGGTGGCAGCAGGTCGACGGCGGCCAGGTCGACCCGTCCATGCCCTACCAGGTCACGCTGCCCTCCGGCCGCACCATCGCGGTGTTCTTCTACGACGGGCCGATCTCCCAGGCGGTCGCATTCGAGGGGCTCCTGGACTCCGCCGAGCGGTTCGAGCACCGGCTGATGCACGGCTTCGTCGACCGTGACGGCCCCCAGTTGGTGAGCATCGCAACCGATGGTGAGACCTACGGCCACCACCACCGTCACGGCGAGATGGCGCTCGCTGCGACCCTGGAGCGGATCACACGTCGAGATGACGTCGAGCTGACCAACTACGCCCAGTACCTCGCGATGTTCCCACCGACCCACGAGGTCGAGGTGCTCCAGGCCAGCTCGTGGAGCTGCCCGCACGGGGTGGAGCGGTGGCGCTCCGACTGTGGCTGCGGACGCAGCGCTGAGCACCACCAGCGGTGGCGGGCTCCGCTGCGGACCTCCCTCGAGCAGCTGCGCACCGAGCTCGACACGCACTTCGAACGCTACGCACACGGTCTGCTCGTCCGGCCATGGCAGGCGAGGGACGCCTACCTCGAGGTGGTGCACGACCGAGATGGCAACCTCGAGCGCTTCCTGGCACAGCAGGCCACCGGTCCCTTGAGCTCCACGGAGACCAGCCGCGTCCTCCACCTGCTCGAGCTCCAGCGCCACGCCCTGCTCATGGACACCAGCTGCGGCTGGTTCTTCGACGAGCTGTCACGGCTCGAGCCGGTGCAGGTGCTGCGCTACGCCGCTCGCGCGATCCAACTCGCCGAGGCCATCACCGGGGTCGACCTCGAACCGCAGCTGCTCGCGGGCCTGGCCGCCGCCGAGAGCAACGATCCCACCTACGGCGACGGCAGGACCGTCTACGAGCGGCTGGTGCGGCCGTCGGTGGCCGATCTCGATCAGGTCGCCGCGCACCATGCGGTGTCGAGCCTCGTGCGCAGCTACTCCGAGCGTGAACGTGTCGGTGCCTTCGAGATCGTCATCGCGGATCGGCGCCACCTCGAGGCGGGCCGTGCGCGGCTGGCCGCCGGGCGCCTGACGGTCCGCTCGGTGGTCACGCACGCCGAGGCGCACCGCGAGTTCGCCGCGCTCCACCTCGGCGACCACAACTTCACCTGTGGCATCCGGCCCTGGGGCGAGGACGCGAGCTACCAGCGGATGTGCGCGTCGCTCGAGGCGTGCTTCGACATCGCGGACACCCCCGGTGTGATCCGCGCGATCGATACCCACTTCGGCACCCGCAACTACTCGCTCAGCACGCTGTTCCGTGACGAGCAGCGTCACATCCTCGACACGGTGCTGGCCACCACCCTGGACGAGGTCACCGCCACCTACCGGACCATCTACCGGGGGCGCGCCCAGCTCATGCGCTTCCTCGCAGAGATCGGCGCGGAGCTGCCCAACGCCCTGCGCAGTGCTGCCGAGGTCGTGATCGACCACGAGCTCACCGACGAGCTGTCCACCTCGAAGCTGGACCTCGAGCACGTCACCTCCCTGCTCGACGAGGCTGGTCGGCTCGGCATCCAGCTCGACCACGACGGGCTCTCGCACACCTTCGCGACCACGATCGCCCACGTCGCGACCCGCATCGCCGAGCGCCTCGCCGATGGGAACGAGCCGTTCGCGAGCTTCGACGAGCCGCGCTCCGAGCTGCTCGCACGGGTCGACACGCTGCTCGAGGTGGTGTCCCTGCTCCCCTTCGAGGTCGACCTCGCCCCCGCGCAGGACGTGCTCTGGAGCGTGCTGCGCGATCATCACACGCCCCTGGAGCAACGCGCCGACCTCGGTGAGCACGCCGCACGCCAGTGGCTCGAGCAGCTCGAGCACCTCACCGAGGCGCTCGGCATCGCTCCACCGGCACAGCTGGAGACGCTGCGATGACCACCTCCGATCAGGGCCGGCCACCCGGAGCACACCACCTCGGGGCCGCTGGAACCCACTTCGAGGTCTGGGCGCCCAGGGCGGCGCAGGTCGAGGTGGTACTGCTCGACGGCCACCGCACGGTCGCCCTCGAGGCGTGCGACGAGGGCTACCACCGGGGCACGGTCGCCGACACCGCACCCGGTGACACCTACCACTACCGCCTCCACCGTGATGACCACAGCGTCGTGGACCGGCCCGATCCCGCCTCGCGGCACCAGCCGCAGGGGGTCCACGGGCCCTCCGCCATCGATGACCCAAGGGCCTTCGCCTGGAGCGACCACGGCTTCGCTCTGCGCCCCCTGCACGACCAGGTGATCTACGAGCTGCACGTGGGCACCTTCTCGCCCCAGGGCACCTTCGACGGGGTCGTCGCCCAGCTCGACCACCTCGTCGAGCTCGGGGCCACGGCCATCGAGCTGCTCCCCGTGGCGCAGTTCCCCGGCGGGCGCAACTGGGGCTACGACGGGGTGCTGCCCTACGCCGTCCAGGACTCCTACGGTGGTCCAGACGGACTGCGTCGGCTGGTCGATGCGGCGCACGGGCGTGGCCTGGCGGTGTTCCTCGACGTCGTCTACAACCACCTCGGCCCCGAGGGCAACCACCTCGATGACTTCGGCCCCTACTTCTCCACCCGCTACGCGACCCCGTGGGGACCGGGCCTCAACACCGACGGGCCGGACGCCGACCCGGTCCGCCGCTTCGTGGTCGAGCATGCGGTCAGCTGCATCCGTGACCACCACCTCGATGGTCTACGCCTCGACGCCGTCCACGGCATCGTCGACACCTCCGCGGTCCACCTGCTCGAGCAGCTGGCCACCGCCGTCGAGACCGAGGCGGCGCGGCTCGGCCGACGCGTGCACCTGATCGCCGAGAGCGACCTGTGCGACCCCCGGCTGGTCCGCTCATCCGAGGCCGGCGGCTATGGGCTCGACGCCCAGTGGGCCGACGACCTCCACCACGCCGTCCACGTGGCGCTCACCGGCGAGCGTGACGCCTACTACCGCGACTACGTCGGGCTCAGCGACCTGCGCACCATGCTGCGTGACCGCTACGTCCTCGCGGGTCGTTACTCCCATCACCGCCGGCGCACCATCGGCCGCGCGGCCCCGGACGTCGCCTACGACCGGTTCGTGGCGTGCGTGCAGAACCACGACCAGGTCGGCAACCGCCGGTTGGGCGAACGGCTCGGCGAGCTGACCGACCTCGAGGGCTGCAAGCTGGCGGCGGCCACGCTGCTGACCGCCCCGTTCGTCCCGATGCTGTTCATGGGTGAGGAGTACGCCGAGCCCGCGCGCTTCGGCTACTTCGTCTCCCACACCGATCCCGATCTGGTCGAGGCGGTGCGCCGGGGCCGACGCGAGGAGTTCGCCGCGTTCGACTGGCAGGGTGAGGCACCCGATCCGCAGGCGGAGTCGACCTTCCTCGATTCGCGCATCGACGTTCGGCTCGCTCAGGCCGACGGGGCACACGGGCTGCTGTTCGCCTGCTACCGCGAGCTGATCGCGTTGCGCCGGGACCTCGCACTGCTACGCCGTCCCGATGCCCCGGATCCCGACACGGTGAGCGTCCCGGGGCACCGGGCCATCGCCCTACACCGCGTGGATGACAGGCAGGCGGTGGTCGTGGCGATCAACGCCGAGGACCGCGAGGTCGAGGTGGTGGTTCCCGACGCCGCCGGCGACTGGAAGGTCCGACTGGCGACCGCGGACACCCGCTTCGGCGGACCGGGGCCCGCCGGTGAGCCCACCACGCGCTCGGGCGCGCTCCACGTCCCGGTCGCACCGCGCTCGGCGGTCGTGCTCGAGGACCGCTCGACCAAGGCGGACGCGGCGAGCCCGGCCCAACCCAGCGAGACCGAGGACCACGCGGAGGCAGACACGTGAACCAGCTCTGGCCAGGCAACAGCTTCCCTCTGGGAGCGACGTTCGATGGGTACGGCACCAACTTCGCGGTGTTCTCCGAGATCGCCAACCGGGTCGAGCTGTCCATCTTCCATGCGCGGGGGCGCGAGGAGCGCATCCCCCTGCCGGAGGTGACCGGCTCGATCTGGCACGGCTACGCCCCGGACGTCGGCCCCGGGACACGCTACGGCTTCCGTGTGCACGGGCCCTACAGCCCGACGAAGGGGCTGCGCTGCAACCACCACAAGCTGCTCCTCGACCCCTACGCGAAGGCGGTGGTCGGTGACCTCACCTGGGACGAAGCGGTCTTCGGCTACCGGTTCACCGACCCTGACGGGGCGATGAACACCCGCAACAGCGCACGGTTCGTGCCCCGTTCGGTGGTCACCCAGCCGTTCTTCGAGTGGGGCCACGACCGTCCCCCCAAGACACCGTGGAGCAAGACGGTGATCTACGAGGCCCACGTCAAGGGCCTGACCATCCAGCACCCGGCCGTCCCCGAGCACGAACGTGGCACCTACTCCGGACTCGCTCACCCCGCCGTGATCGAGTACCTGGTCGATCTCGGGGTCACCGCGGTCGAGCTGATGCCGGTCCACCGCTTCGTCTCCGAGCACCACCTCGTCCAGCGGGGGCTGTCCAACTACTGGGGCTACAACTCGATCGCCTACCTGGCGCCGCACGACGCGTTCGCCTCGGTGTCGGGTGAGCGGGTCGTCCCGGAGTTCAAGCGGATGGTGCGCACCCTGCACGAGGCCGGGATCGAGGTGCTGCTCGACGTGGTCTACAACCACACCGCCGAGGGCAACCACCTCGGGCCCACGCTCAACCTCAAGGGCTTCGACAACCCGGCCTACTACCGGCTCATGGACGACGACCCGCGCTACTACATGGACTACACCGGCACCGGCAACTCCATGAACATGCGCCATCCCCACGTGCTGCAGCTGATCACCGACAGCCTGCGCTACTGGATCACCGAGATGCACGTCGACGGCTTCCGCTTCGACCTGGCGGCGGCACTCGCACGCGAGCTGCACGACGTCGACCGACTCTCGACCTTCTTCGAGGTGATCCAGCAGGATCCGGTGATCAGCCAGGCCAAGCTGATCGCCGAGCCGTGGGACGTCGGTGAGGGCGGCTACCAGGTCGGCAACTTCCCCCCGCTGTGGTCGGAGTGGAACGGCCGCTACCGCGACACCGTCCGCGACTACTGGCGGGGTGCTGACGCCGCGCTGCCGGAGTTCGCCTCCCGCTTCACCGGCTCCAGCGACCTCTACCAGTCGGATCGACGGCGTCCCTCGGCATCGATCAACTTCGTCACGGCGCACGACGGGTTCACCCTGCGTGATCTCGTCTCCTACGACCACAAGCACAACGAGGCCAACGGCGAGGACAACCGGGACGGCAGCGACGACAACCGCTCATGGAACTGCGGGGTGGAGGGCGAGACCGACGACCTCGAGGTCCTGGCCCTGCGCGCGCGCCAGCAGCGCAACCTGCTGGCGACCCTCATGCTCAGCCAGGGTGTGCCGATGCTGCTCGCCGGGGACGAGTTCGGACGGACCCAGTGGGGCAACAACAACGCCTACTGCCAGGACAACGAGCTGTCCTGGATCGACTGGGAGGACGTCGACCACGAGCTGCACGTGTTCAGCCGACAGCTCATCCGGCTGCGGCGTGACCACCCGCTGTTCCGACGCCGGCGCTTCTTCGAGGGTCAGCCCCCACGAGGCGAGCGCTTCGTGGACATCGCCTGGCTCACCCCCGACGGCCAGCTGATGTCCGACGAGCACTGGAACAGCGCCAGCGCCAAGTCGCTGCAGATCTTCCTCAACGGCGATGGTCTCGCCAGCCACGACGACCGTGGCGAGCTGGTCACCGACGACTCCTTCCTGCTGCTGCTCAACGCACACTCGCAGCCGCTGACCTTCAAGTGCCCGAGCGAGGGGCCCGCCGCGAACTGGCTGGTCGTCTTCGACACGACCGAGCCGACCTTCCGCGGGGAGTCGCACCACGAGATCCTGGCCTACGGTGGCGAGCGTGAGGTCGACGCCCACTCCGTGGTGCTGCTGCGCGAGGCATCGGCGTGACCCGCTCGGTTCGTGCGACCTACCGGTTGCAGCTGCATCCGGGTTTCACGTTCGCCGACGCCGCCCGGCTCGTCCCACAGCTGGCCGAGCTCGGCATCAGCCACCTCTACCTCTCCCCGTGTCTCGAGGCGGTGCCTGGCTCGACCCACGGCTACGACGTCGTGGATCCCACCCGCATCCGTGCCGAGCTCGGTGGTGAGGCCGGGCTACGCCAACTGGCAGCGACCGCCCATCACGCCGGCCTCGGCCTCGTGCTCGACATCGTGCCGAACCACGTCGGCCTGGTCAGCCCCCACAACCCGTGGTGGTGGGACATCCTCGCCCACGGCCCCGGCGCCACCTACGGACGCCACCTCGACATCGACTGGCGCCCGGGCCCGCACGGTCAGCCCACGCTGCTGCTGCCCGAGCTCGGCCGCCCGCTCGAGGATGAGCTCGAGCGCGACGAGCTGCGTCTCGACCACGACCGGGCAGGCCGTCCGCCGCACTGGCGGATCATCTACCACGAGCACGTCTGGCCCGTGGCGCCCGGGAGCCTCGAGGCGATCGGTCTCGACCCCGCTGAGGTGGACGGCACGCTGGCCACGGTGCGTGGGGACCGCAGCCGGCTCGCCGAGCTGCTCGGACACCAGCACTACCGGCTGGCCTGGTGGCGACGCGCCAACGATGAGCTCGATCACCGCCGCTTCTTCGACGTGTCCACGCTCGGCGCCGTGCGGGTCGAGGATCCGCAGGTGTTCGATGACGTGCACGCCGCGGTGCTGCCTCTCGTCCACGAGGGCGTGATCGACGGTCTACGCATCGACCACCCCGATGGTCTCAGCGATCCCGTCGGCTACGTGCGCCGGCTCCGCGACGCTGCCGGTCCACGGGTCTGGATCATCGTGGAGAAGATCCTCCACCGCCACGAGCGTCTGCGGGGGTCCTGGCCCGTCGACGGCACGGTCGGCTACGAGTTCGCCGATCTCGAGCTCGGCGTCCACGTCGACCCGGACGCGAACGGTCCCTTCGACGCGCTTCGCGCTGCCCTGTCCGGCCACCACCTGGATCGTGACGGGCTGGCCGATACCGCCAAGCGCAAGGCCCTCGCCGAGCTGTTCGGTGCCGAGCGCAGGCGGCTGGTGGACGCACTGTGCCGAGCGCTGGATGACCCGCCGATCGAGGCAGCCACCGCGGAGGAGGCGCTGGGCGAGCTGTTGATCGCCTGGCCGGTCTACCGCACCTACGTGCGCCCCCAGGACGGCGAGATCGAGCACGCCGATCGCGAGGTGGTCGACCGGGCGATCGCGCATGTGCGTGCGTCGCGCCCCCACCTCAGCGAGCACCTCGACGCGGTGCGTGCGCTGTTCCGCCTCGAGCACGTCGGTGATGACGCCGCGGAGGTGGTCGAGCGCTTCCAGCAGCTGACCGGGCCGTTGATGGCCAAGGGCCTCGAGGACACCCTGCTCTACCGTGATCTGCGGTTCGTCGCGATCAACGAGGTCGGTGGTGACACCACCCAGCTCGGCCGTGACGCAGGCAAGTTGCACCGCGCCAACGGCGACGCGCAGGCCAACCGACCTGCCACGATGCGCCTGTCCTCCACCCACGACACCAAGCGCAGCGAGGACGTCCGTGCCCGTCTCGCGGTGCTGTCGCAGCTGCCCGACCGGTGGGTCGCGTTCGTCCATCGGCTGATCCCCATGATGGCCGCTCGTCACCCCGGACAGCGGCCGTCCCCGGACCACGAGCTGCTGGCCCTGCAGACGGCGGTAGGGGCGTGGCCGATCGATCGCGACCGCCTCGGCAGCTACCTCGTCAAGGCGGCCCGAGAGGGCAAGCAGGAGACGGACTGGCTCGATCCCGACCTCGACTACGAGCAGGCGCTCACCGACCTGGCCACGATCCTCGTGGAGGATGCCGAGGTGGCAGCGCAGCTCGAGGCGCTCGTACAGCGCATCGAGGAGCCCGGCCGGATGACGTCGCTGTCGATGCTGGCATGCAAGCTCACCGCTCCCGGTGTGCCCGACACCTACCAGGGCAGCGAGCTGTGGGATCTGTCTCTGGTGGACCCGGACAACCGTCGCGACGTCGACCACGACCGGCGCCGGAGCCTGATCGAGGAGCTGCGCGTCCCGCCATCACCCGCACGACTGCTCGAGCGCGCCGACGAGGGCCTGCCGAAGCTCTGGCTCATCCGTCAGTCGCTCACCCTGCGCTCCGAGCGACCGGCCGCCTTCGGGCCGACGGCGACCTACCGCGCGCTGTGGCCGTCCGGTTCGCGAGCCGAGCACGTGATCGCCTTCCTGCGCGGTGACGAGGTCGCGACCGTCGCCCCGCTCCAGGTGGCTCGGCTCGGTGAGCGCTTCCCCAGCTGGGACTGGCAGGACACCCGTGTGCGCCTGCCCGAGGGCAGGTGGACCGACCGGCTCTCCGGTCGCTCACTCGCCGGCGGCCCCGTCGAGCTCGACACGCTGCTCGCCTCCTTCCCCGTCGCGCTGCTCGTCCGGGAGCGCTGACCATGGATCACCAGCGACTCGAGCGGCTCGGCATCACCCCGGCCTACACCGACAACCTCGGCAACCACCACCGCGTCGACGAGGAGACGGTCGCAGGCCTGCTCGCAGCGATGGGCCTGCCTGAGGATGCACAGGACCTGCCGGTCACAGACGATCTCCTCGTCGTCCGGGCGGGTGAGTCGCACCGTGTCGCGTCCGGTGAGCTGGAGCTGGAGGACGGCAGCTCACGTCGAGTGGACACGATCCTGCCCACTGATCTGCCCCTTGGCTACCACACCCTCCACCCACACCGAGGCGAGCCGCGCACGGTCATCGTCAGCCCCGGCCGCTGTGCCGCTCATCCCGGGCGCACCTGGGGGTGGGCCGTCCAGCTCTACTCGACGCTGTCCGCGTCGAGCTGGGGGGTCGGAGATCTGGCCGACCTGCGCGATCTCGGCCGCTGGTCCGCTGAGCAGGGAGCCGGGATCAACC
>JBKGZF010000016.1:0-14094 GCA_046545715.1 Nitriliruptoraceae bacterium
GCGCAGGTCAGCGCAGCCCGACGGCACCGCCAGCGCGGTCGGCGTCGACGTGCACCGGCCGGCCGGCGACCCAGGTCGCCGCTGCCCGCCAGCGCTCGTCGAGCCAGACCAGATCAGCCCGGGCGCCAGCCGCCAGCCTCCCGACATCGTCGCGGCCGAGCGCGTCAGCGGGCACCCGTGTCGCGGCGGTCAGCACCGTCGCCGGGTCGACGCCGCTGGCCACGACGTTGCCGAGCGCCTCGTCGACGCCGAGCACCGAGCCGGCGATGGTCCCGTCGTCGCGCACCGCCGGCGCGCCCTCGACCACCGTGGTGCGCTCGCCGCCGAGCTCGTAGGTGCCGGGCGGCATGCCCATCGCCGCGACCGCGTCGGTGACCAGCGCGATCCGACCACCGGCGGCAGCGAACGCTGCGCGCACCGCGGTCGCCGCGACGTGGTGGAGGTCGCAGATCAGCCCCACGGTCAACCGGGGGTCGGCCAGCGCCGCGCCGACCACGCCGGGGTCGCGGTGGTGGAGCGGCCGCTGGGCGTTGAACAGGTGGGTGATCAGGGTCGCGCCGTGGTCAGCGGCGGCCGCGACCTGCTCGGCGCTCGCATCGCTGTGGCCGACCGCGACCCGCACCCCGGCCTCGACCAGCTGGGCGATCGCCGCGAGCGCGCCCTCGCGCTCGGGGGCGAGGGTGAGGTAGGCGAGGTTGCCCTCGGCCGCCTCCAAGAGCCGCTCGATGTGCTCGGGGGTGGGGTCGATCAGGAGGTCCTCGCGGTGGGCGCCGCGGCGGGCGGCGGCGAGGAACGGCCCCTCGCAGTGCAGGCCCAGCGTGCGTGCGCCACCCGCGGTGTCGAGCTCAGGACGCAGCCGTCCGTAGCGTTGGAAGGTCGCGACGAGAGCGTCGATCGTGGCGGTGATCACCGTCGGAACGAAGCTGGTCACCCCGCTCTCGGGCAGGCGTGCGGCCACCTCGTGCCAGCCCTGCGGATCGGCCGCGGCGAAGTCGTGGCCGTAGGCGCCATTGATCTGGATGTCGATCAGGCCCGGCGCGAGGGTGCCGGTCGGAAGCTCGACGGTGGGCTCGCCCGGCGGTCCGCCGGAACCGGCGGCGACGATCGTTGCGCCGTCGAACCGTACCCAGCCCGGGCCGAGCAGCCGATCGGCGAGCAGGATCCGTGGTGCGGTGACGAGCTCCACCTCGACGCCCCTTTCGGTTGCGGGGCCCAGCCGGGCCGTTGCGTCCGACCTGGTGACGAGCCTAGCGCTCGCAGGGTGGATTATGCCATTGAAGTGTCCGGTCTAGACCAGTAGGATCGAGGTGGGCCGCCGTCCCGAGGGGAGCGGCGGTAGCGAGGTCCGGGCGTGGTGACCCTCCACGCCCTTGGAGCGGTCACGGAGGCTTCACGTGGACATCATCGCTGACGTACTGCAGTTCATCGCCAACAACGTCTTCAGCGAGGTCCCGATCCTGATCGGGCTGATCACGGTCGTGGGCCTGCTGCTGCAACGGGCCCCGGCCGAGGAGACCGTCGCTGGCGCGATCCGCGCCGCACTGGGTGTGATCATCCTGTTCGTCGGCGTGGACGTGTTCGTCGAGGGGCTCGAGGCCTTCCAGACGATCGTGGGCAGCGCCGTCGGGCTCGACCCACCGGAGGCGTCCAACACGCTGGGCGACTTCCTGGGCACCCACGGCGGCAGCATCGCGCTGATCATCGCGCTGGGCTTTTTGATCCACCTGGTGGTCGTGCGCCTGCTCAACACCCGCTACGTCTACCTCACCGGGCACCTGCTGTTCTGGATCGCGGTGGTGACCGCGGCGTCGCTGGTCGAGATCTTCGGCGATGTCGACCGCTGGACCCTGGTGGTCTCCGGCTCGGTCGTGGTCGCGCTGTACTGGACGTTGCAGCCGTTGGTGCTCGCCCCGATGATGCGCAAGGTCATCAACAGCGATGACTGGGGCTTCGGCCACACCAGCAGCCTCGCCTGCTGGCTGGCCGGCGCGCTCGGCAAGCCGCTGGGCACCAAGGAGGAGCACGACACCGAGAAGCTGCACGTCCCCAAGCGGCTGTCCTTCTTCAAGGACGTCAACGTCTCCACCGCCCTGGTGATCACGGTGATCATCCTGATCGCCGCTGCCTTCGCCGACCAGGCCGTGCTCGCCGAGCAGGCCGCGGGCTACAACGAGGACATCAACCCCTGGGTCTGGGCGCTGATCGCCGGTCTGCGCTTCGCCGCCGGCATCGCGATCCTGCTGTTCGGTGTGCGGATGTTCCTCGCCGAGATCGTCCCGGCCTTCAAGGGCATCAGCGAGCGGCTGATCCCCGGCTCGCGTCCGGCGCTGGACGCCCCGACGGTCTTCCCCTTCGCGCCCACCGCGGTGATGATCGGCTTCGTCTCCAGCACGATCGTGTTCCTGATCTTCATGGGGATCTTCGCCGCGGCCGGCTGGTTCGTGCTGGTCCCGCCGATGATCATGCTGTTCTTCCCCGGCGCCGCGGCCGCCATCTTCGGCAACGCGATCGCCGGCTGGCGCGGTGCCGTGCTCGGTGGCGCGATCAACGGGGTGTTCCTGGCCATCGGTCAGGCCGTGACCTGGGGCATGCTCTCCGACACCGCCCCGGAGCTGGCCACCCTGGCTGACCCCGACTGGTACGTCATCGCCTGGCTGGTGCTCGGCATCGGCGCGCTGTTCAGCGGGATGGGCGCCGCGGGCATCTGGATGGTGCCAGTGGTGGTGATCGTCATCTTCGCGGTGTGGTACGCACTGGCCCGGCGTCGGGTGCAGGTCCCGGAGGGCGCCATCGCGGGCGACTCGCCGTTCGGACGTCCCGACACCACGGCGCCACAGCAGCGCGACGAGACGGAGGTGTAGGACGATGGCGACCCGGCCGGAGCCGATGAAGGTCCTCACGGTCTGCGGCGTGGGCATGGGCTCGAGCCTGATGCTGCGCATGACCGTCGAGGAGGTCCTCAAGCGGATGGGCGTCGCGGCCAAGGTCGAGGCCACCGTCGTCTCCAGCGCCCGGGGCATGCAGGCCGATGTGATCATCGGCCAGGGCATGCACACCGAGGAGTTCGAGGGCCGGGCTCCGGTCGTGGTCGCCATCACCAACTTCATGGACAAAGACGGGCTAGAGCAGCAGCTGACCGAGGCCTTCAAGGCCCAGGGCTGGCTGGAGTGAGCCGATGACCGACGAGCTCGGCGGGGGTGTGCTGCGCGCACGGGCCCGTCGGCACGCCGCCGACTGGCGTGAGGCGGTCCACCTGGCGTGCGCTCCATTGGTGGACGCCGAGGTGGCCACCGCCACCTACCCACAGCGGTGCGTCGAGATGGTCGAGGAGCACGGTCCCTACATCGTGCTGGCCCCCGGCATCGCCCTGGCGCATGCCCGGCCGGAGGACGGCGTGCTCGCGCTTGGCGTGGCGGTGACCACCCTCGACGAGCCGGTGGCCTTCGGGCATGACGACAACGATCCGGTCGACGTGGTGTTCGCGTTCGGCTCCCCGGATGCCGAGCAGCACGTCGGTCTGCTGTCCTCACTGGCCAGTGAGCTGCTGGGTGGGCTGGCCGACCGTCTGCGTGCCGCTGAGGACGACACGGCGGCACAGCACGTGCTCGAGGAGATCCGCCATGCCGGCTGAGACCTCCATCACGTTCGGCGCGACGATGCGCGAGTACCTGCGCGCCGCCGAGGAGCGCAACGCCGCTGCGCTCGACACCGTGGCCGAGCGGGTCCTCGAGGTGGTGCGCACCGATGGGCGCATCCACGTCGCGGGCACCGGCCACTCCAGCGCGCTGGTGCTCGAGGCCTTCTACCGCGCCGGCGGGCTGGCCTGCGTCAACCCGATCACCCACCCTGGCCTGGTGCCGCTGACCGGTGCCAACGCCAGCACCGTGCTCGAGCGCGAGGGTGACCTCGCCCCTGTGCTGCTCGCCCAGGCGGCACCCCGCGCCGGCGAGGTGGCGGTGGTGTTCTCGAGCTCGGGTGCGAACCCGCTGCCGGTGAGGCTGGCCCGCGGGCTGCGGGAGGCGGGCGTGTGGGTCGTGGCGGTCTCCTCCCTGCCGCACCTGCGGGCCGCCTCCCGGCGGGCGGATGCCAAGCTCGACGAGCTAGCTGAGGTGCTGTTGGACACCGGTGTGCCCGCCGGCGACGCCGCCTTCGAGGTGGATGGCGGGCGGACCGGACCACTGTCGTCGCTGGTCTCGATCTACCTGTGGAACCTGCTGCTGGCACGGATCGCCGAGCGCGCGTCGGCCGAGGGGGTCGACCTGCCGCTGTGGACCAGCGCGAACGTCCCCGGCGGCGACGAGCGCAACGCCCATCTGCTCGAGCGGTACCGTTCCCGGGTCCCGCTGCTCTGAAGGCTCCAGGCGGTACCACCATGACCGACAAGCGGGCCTCGCACCGCCGGGTGCCGGGGGTCGAGCGGCTGCGGGCGGTGCTCTCGGAGGCGACCCCGCTCGCCGGCGAGGGCAAGGGCCAGCGCCTGCACGAGATCCTCGAGGATCTCGTCGCCTCGTGCGATCCGGGCACGCGGCTGCCCAGCGAGCGTGAGCTCGCCTCGCGCTACGAGGTGGCCAGGATGACCGTGCGCGGCGCGATCAGCCGTCTGGAGTCACAGGGACTGGTCCACCGCGTCCAGGGGCAGGGCACCTTCGTCTCCGAGCCGCGGTTGGCGCAGCCGGCGACGCTCACCTCGTTCAGCGAGGACATGGCCGCACGGGGCATGACCCCCGGCTCGATCGTCCTCGCCCAGGAGGTGGTGCCGGCCCCCGACCCGGTCGCCGTACGGCTGCGGCTGCCACTGGGTGAGCCGGTGGTGCGCATCGAGCGCGTGCGCAGCGGTGACGGTGAGCCGATCGCCCTGGAGCGCAGCCACCTGCCTGAGCGACGCTTCCCCGGGCTGGAGTCGGTCGACCTGGCCACCCACTCGCTCTACCGCACGCTCGCAGAGGACTACGACACGCAACCGGCGTCCAGTGAGCAGCGCATCGCCGCGGTCGAGCTCTCCCCCGCCGATGCCCACCTGCTGCACGTGGCCGCCTCGACACCGGCGCTGCGCATCGAGCGCGTCACCCGCGATCGCCAGGGCCAACCGATCGAGTTCGTCCGCTCGGTCTACCGCGGCGACCGCTTCGAGCTGCACACCGACCAGTACCGTGATCTCTCCGCAGGCACGCCGCGGGCGAGCTCGGACGGATGACCGTGCCGACCGATCGCGTGCCCTCCGGCCCCGCGGCGCTGACCGCGGTCCTGTTCGACATGGACGGTGTCCTGGTCGACTCGACCGATGCCCACGTTGCCGCCTGGAACCGGTTCCTGGAGGAGCGGGGCCTGGAGCCGCCGGAAGCGGGGGTGCGCAGCCTGTTCGGGCGGCGGGCCGCCGAGGCGGTGGCCATGCTGCTCCACCTCGACCTCGACAGCCCGGAGCTCGAGGAGGCGCTGGGGGATCTCGAGCGCTACGCCGACGAGCTGCTCGAGGGCTCCGGCCCCGGCCAGAACCTGGTCTACGGGGCCGCCGGGGTGGTGGCCGACCTCGCCGATGCCGGTTGGCGGCTGGCGGTCGCGACCAGCGCACGCCGCCACATCGCCGAGCATTCGCTGGGTCGGCTGCGCTCCGCCTTCGAGGCACTGGTGACCGCCGAGGACGTCAGCCACGGCAAGCCCCACCCGGAGGTCTACCTCACCGCCGCTGCGCGCTTGGAGGTGCCACCCCCCGCCTGTGTCGTGGTCGAGGACTCGGTGGCCGGGGTGGAGGCGGGCGTACGTGCCGGGATGCACGTGGTCGCGGTACCCACCACCGCTCCCGAGCAGCGGCTGGTGGAAGCTGGCGCCGAGGTGGTGCTCGGCCACGTCGCCGAGCTGCAGCGCTACCTCGAGCGATCCGCGGACCGGTGAGGTCGATGAGCTGCATGGCGGTACGGGACGTGAGCGCCGCTGGGCCGGCCTAGCCTGACGGGCTCGCTCAGCCGCGGACGGTGTGGGGCGGCACCGGGCCGGGAACGGTCGAGGAACGCCCGTCATCGACCATGCCGTGCGTTGGCGATCCGACGCTGACGGAGCACCACCAGCGGGGTCGACCGACGCCCGAACGTGGAGACCGCGTCCGAACCGTCCAAGGAGGAGCAGCCATGAGCACCGCGACCACGACCCGTCCGCCGATCAACGGCGTCGACGTCCCGACGCTGTTGGCGACGATCGATGCCGTCAAGGAACAACCTGCGGCAGCGGACTTCAAGTTCCGTGCCGTCAACCGCTGGATCGGCGGTACGCACAGCCGTACGACGGTCCACGAATTCTTCGGTGTCGGACAGGAGCAACGGCACATCCGGCAGTACACCAGCGATGCCGATCACCCTGAGGTGCTCGTGGGCGGGGACAACGCGCCCAGCCCGGTCGAGCACCTCCTGCACGCCCTCGCGGGCTGCATCACCGCCGGCATCGGCAACATCGCCTCGGTGCGAGGGATCGAGCTGAACGAGGTCGAGTCCCGGCTGGAGGGCGACATCGACGTGCAGGGGGTGCTCGGCCTCTCGGAGGAGGTGCGCAACGGCTTCCGACGCATCCGCGCGACGTTCCGGATCGTCGGCGATGCGAGCGAGTCGCAGCTCCGGGCGGTCGTCGAGCAGGCATGTGAGCGCTCGGCGGTGCTCGACATGCTCACCAACGGCGTCGCCGTTGACCTCGACGTCGAGACCGGCTGAGAGCTGACGAAGGGGTGGTCGCCATGGCCCGATCGGACACGGACCGCTACGAGGTGCTGATCGTCGGCGCCCGCGTCGCCGGGGCGGCGACCGCCCTGCTGTTGGCCCGTGCAGGACACCGGGTCCTGGTCGTCGACCGAGCACGTCGGGGTAGCGACACGTTGTCGACCCACGCGCTCATGCGGCCAGCCGTGCACCAGCTGCGACGGTGGGGGTTGCTCGACCGGCTCGTCGAGCAGGGCACGCCGCCGCAGCAGCGGGTCGTCTTCCACTACGGCGACGATCAGGTCCCGGTCGAGGTCGCAGAGCCCCTCTACGCCCCCCGACGAACGGTTCTGGACCCGCTCCTGGTCGCCGCGGCCGAGGAGGCCGGAGCTGAGTTCCGGTTCGGGGTCAGCGTCGAGGGCGTCCTCCGCGATGGGGACGGTCAGGTGGCCGGGGTTCGGCTGCGCGACGAGCGACGCCGGCAGGTGGACCTCCCCGCTCGCGTGACGGTGGGTGCGGACGGTCGGCGTTCCCGGGTTGCCCGCGAGGTGGACGCCCCCGTCACGCACCGCGGCACGACCGCGAGCGCCTTCCTGCTCGGGTACTGGTCGGGTGTCGAGGCTGTCGGCTACGAGTGGTGCTACCGACCCGGGAGCGCTGCAGGGGTGATACCCACCAACGACGGGCAGGTCTGCGTCTTCGCCGGCGTCCCGAGCGGTCAGCTCGTCGATGCGCTCGAGGATGGCGCGGAGGTGGGCATGCAGCGGATCCTGATGGCGACCACTCCGGCTGTGGCCGAGCGCATCGCCGCTGGCCAGCGACAGGGCCCTGTCCGGTGCTATCCAGGCATGGCGGGCTGGCTGCGACGACCCTGGGGCCCCGGCTGGGCGCTGGTGGGCGACGCCGGCTACTTCAAGGATCCGCTGACGGCCCACGGCATGACCGACGCGCTGCGCGACGCTGAGCTGGTGGCGTTGGCCGTCCATCGCACCCTCGAGGACCCCGGCGCGGAGGCGGAGGCGGGGGCCGACTACCAGGCCGTCCGCGATCGGCTCTCGCTGCGCTTCTTCGAGGTCACCAACGCGATCGCCGGGTTCGGGTGGGACCTGTCCGAGGTCCAGTCGCTCCACCTGGCGATGAGCGAGGCGATGAAGCACGAGTACGCCGTCATGGCGGCATCGGAGGGCCTGTTGCCTCATGCGGCGCCGACCGCCTGACCTCGCTCGGCATCGCGGTCGACACGACCTGGCTGCAGGTGCAGGATGGCGGACGGGGGTGAGGGACATGGGCAGCGATCGATGTGAGGTCGCCGTCCGACTGCTGGGCGACTTCCGCGTCGAGATCGATGGCCGGGCCATCGACGCTGAGCACTGGCCCACGCGGCGTTCCGCCGAGCTCGTGCAGCTGTTGGCGATCACCAAGCGGCACGCGCTGCCCCGCGAGCAGGTCATGGACGCGCTGTGGCCGGATCTCGAGCCGGGAGCAGCGGGGGCCAACCTGCGCAAGGCCGCCCACCATGCCCGCCGGGCACTGGGCAGCGACGAGGCGGTCGTCCTCGGCGGCGGGCAGGTGCGGCTGTTCCCCGACGCAGCGCTAGAGACCGACCTCACAACCTTCGAGGAGCTCGCTCGCGCGGCGCTGGCGGAGGAGGACCCGCGAAGGTGTGCGCAGGCGGCCGAGCTCTACGGTGGTGCGCTGCTGCCCGCCTCGCGGTACGAGGCCTGGACCGAACCCACACGTTCGCGCCTGCACCAGCTCTACACGCAGGTGCTGGCCGGCGCCGGTCACTGGGAGCGCCTGCTGGAGGTCGACCCGGCCAACGAGGCCGCGACACGTCAGCTGATGCTGGCGCGGCTCGAGGCCGGCGATCGTCATGGCGCGATCCGCGCCTACGGCCGCCTGCGTACGAGCCTCGCCGAGACGTTGGGGATGGCACCGAGTGGTGAGGTCGATGAGATCTACCAGCGATGCGTCGCTGGCCTGGCCCGTGCCGATCCGGTGCTGGTCGGACGCGACGAGGAGCTGGCTAGCGCGCAGGCCGCGGTGCTGGCCGCCCGACGCGGTGAGGTCGGGCTGCTCGCGCTCGGTGGGCCAGCGGGGATCGGCAAGTCCGCGCTGCTGCACGTCATCGAGGACACCTTGGGCGGCCGTGGATGGGTCGTGCCATCGGTATGTGCCGCGCCGACGGGCGAGTCGTACGCGGGCCTGGCGTCCCTCATCGATCAGCTCCTGGCCGTCGACCCGACGCTCCTGGAGCAGCTGACCCCACGAGCGCGGCAGGTGCTGGCGACGGTGTCGGTGATGGCGCGTACCGCGGAGCCGCCGCTCGGTGAGCTCACCCGTCACCAGGTGGCCGGCGCGCTGCGGCAGCTGGTGACAGCCGTCGGTGAGCCGGTGGCCCTGTTGGTGGATGATGCCCACCTCGCCGACACGGCCACGATCGAGGTGCTGGTGCACCTCGCCGGTGCTGACGCTGGCGCTGCGTCGCTGGCCGTACTCGCCTTCCGGGAGGTGCCCCGGCACGATGCGCTCCAGCTCGGGGTCGCGCGCCTGACCCGGGGACGTCGGGCGGTCCGGATCGATGTCGGGCCGTTGCCGCGAGATGCCCTCAGGTCCTTGGTCGCCGCAGAGGCCCCTGAGGGGACGGTCGATGGCGTGGTCGACGAGATCGTGCAGCGGGCGGACGGCAACCCGTTCTTCGCCCAGCAGCTCGTCGAGGGCCTGCACGAGGCGGGTACGCCGTCGCTGACGGCCACGGCCCGAGAGGCGGTGACCCAGCGGATGGTCAACCACCTCGACGAGCGGTCGGTCGGGATGCTCGAGCGGCTCGCGGTCGCTGGCAACGACCTCGACCTCGATGGTGTGGCGGCGATGACGGGACTGTCGGGCACCGAGGCGGGGGCGCTGCTCGACCGGGCCATCGCCACAGGGGTGCTGCACGTCTCGGGCGTGCGCTACCGCTTCCGTCACGACCTGATCCGTCAGGCGTTGGTGGAGGGGCTGTCGCCGCATGAGCGTGAGGCGGTCCACCGCGACGCTGCCCAGCGGCTGACGGAGTCAGCGGGTCCCCCAGCGCGGATCGCTTCGCACTGGCTCGGCGGCAACCGTCCACAGCAGGCCGTCCCCTGGTTGTTGGAGGCCGGTGAGCGCGCGTTGCGGGTCGGCGCGTTCGTGGACGCCAGGTCGCACTTCGAGCGTCTGCTGGAGGAGGTCGCCGATCACCCACGGGCGTTGCGGGGCTGGGCCCGGGCACTGGACGCCCTGGGAGATCCGCAGGCGCCGGTGGCCCATGCCGCTGCGGCGCGGGTGGCCGACGAGGAGACGGCCGGGGAGATCCGCGCGCACCAGGCCCTGGCACAGCTGCGGGCCGGTGATCCGACCGGTGCCCTCGACACCCTGGCTGGTGTGGCCACGCACTCGCTGTCGGGCCAGGTCGCCGAGGCCCTGACGCTCTGCGGTGCGGCGATGCTGGGCGTCGCCGACGTTGACACGGCCACCCAACGAGCGCAGCGGGCGAGGCAAGCGGCGATGGACCACGGCGATCCGAGCGCGGTCACGGATACCTCGTGGGCCATGTCCCTGGCGGCCCACGCACGTCACGAGCTGGCGGGCCTGCTCGAGACCGAGCTGCTGGCCACACGCGACATGCCAGGCCTGGCCGCCCGCGTGTTCGACGGCTACCTGTGCACCACCGAGGCGCTGCTGTACGGCGGGCAGGGCCCCGAGCGCGTCATCGAGTTCGCTGAGGCGCTGGCCGCTGAGTCACGACGCGCCGGGGCACTGCGGGGTGAGGCGTTCGCCGTCACCGTCCGAGGGGAGGCCCGACTGCTGGCCGACGACCTCGATGCGGCGGCTGCGGATCTGGAGGCCGGTGCCGAGCTGTACCGCGAGATCGGGGCTCTTGGCGGCCGATCGCTGGCGCTTCAGCGGCAGGCGGAGGTCGTGCTTGCAGGCGAGGGTGACCACGACCGGGCGGGCAGGCTGCTGCGATCGGCGCTGGCGGCTGCGCGCGACAGTGACCTCAGCCATCACCTGCTCGATCGGATCTACGGCACGCGGATCGCCGCAGCGCGGACGCCGGAGGAGACCGTCGCCGCGCTTGACCAGGGGGAGCTGGCGATCCGTGGACCGTTCGAGTCCTGCCCGCCGTGTCGCATCACCTTCGCGATCCCAGCCGCCGTCGGCGCTGCTCGGATCGGGGATCTCGAGCGGGCCGAGCCGCACCTGCAGATGGCGGAGCTGCTCACCGCGACGATCTGGGCGGACACGGGTTGGGTGGCGGCCCTCGACGAGGTCCGTGGTCACCTCGCTCGGGCTCGCGGTGAGGATGAGGCGGCACGCATCCACTTCCGGGAGGCGCTGGGGGGCTTCGAGGACGTGGGCCAGGTCCGTGATGCCCGTCGCTGCGCCGAGCTCCTCGCGGCGCCTGGTTGACCCGATCGAGCGGGGCCCTCCGGAGAGAGGGCCCCGCTCGACGTTGGGTGCTCGGAAGCTAGGAGCGGTCGTGTCAGCTGTGGACGAGCTCGCGCTCGACGGTGTCCTGACGGGTCGTGCTGACCGAGTCGGCGCGTCCGACCCAGATCAGCCCGCCGCCGGCGAGGATCAGCGTGGCGCCGATCCCGGCGAGCACCGCGGCGAGGCCGAGGGCCAGCTGCAGCGCGGAGTGGGTGACGGTGCCGACGCCGAGCTCGCCGAAGAGGCCGTGGACGGTGCCGGTCCACGCCTGCTCGCGGGCCTGGCCCTCGATCGGGTGCGTGCGGTCGAAGTCGGTCCAGTAGCGGCCGTCGACGTCGAACTCGTAGGTACCGGCCTCGTAGACCTCACCGTCGTACTCGACGTCCTCGTCGAGGGTGACCTCTTGGGTGCCGTGCAGGACGTGGTAGCCGATGGTGGCCATCTGGTACATGTACTCGCTAGCGGTGTTGACCATCGGGTCGTTCGGGTCCAGGTCGGCCTCGACGACGGGGTAGCCCCAGTCCTCGGTCAGCAGCTCCATGATCGCGTCGGCTTCCTCTGTGGAGCCGCGGTCGATGAGCTCGCCGTCCTCGTTGTAGCTGAGGGTGACGTTCTGCGCCTCGCTGAACTTCTCGAGTGAGTCGTAGCCGTCCTGGGTCATCGAGAACGCTACGCCGCCGCCGATCACGAAGACCAGTCCGATGGCGGCTAGGACGGCCCCGAGGATGCGAAGTCGCTTGTTCATGGTCGTGCTCTCCTTGTGCGGGGGAGGGGTGCGGTACGACGTCCCTATGACGTTGGAGCGGACTATCTACGCCCGGGACCTCTGGCGCTCCGGCCGAAGGCACCTTCCTCTTGTGACACAGGGCATCCCTGTGCGAGGGACCAAGGTCCCATGAGCCCTGCTCCAAGCGTGCTGACCCTTTCCGAAGGCCCCCAGTCCGAGCGATCAGCCGTGGTGCCGGTCCGACGGCCTTGACCCGACAGGGCCGTCCGGCGCTGATCTAGGGACCTGTGATGCTGGTGATCTGCTGCCGGCAAGGCATCGTGTCGCAGGGCTGTGAAACGGCCGCGGAGAGCGGGCACGCGCGGGAGAGCCAGGTGGAGGTGAGTGGGATGCACATGGACGCTGGAACGCTGACGGTGGGCGGCGGCCACGAGGCGCTGCTCGCCGCCAGGTGGCGTGAGGTCACCCGGTCGGTGGTCGCTGCGATGCTCACGGGCGAGCCCGCCGAGGCGTTCCTGCGGGTGGTCGCCGATGGCGCTGCTGAGCTGATCGGTGGCGATGTCGCCACGATCGGCGTGCCCTGGATCCCGGGGCGGTCGCTGCGCCTGCGGATCGCGGTGGGCTACCGCGGTGAGGACCTCGAGGGATCGGTGTTCCCCGTCGAGGAATCGCTGTCCGGGCTGGTGCTGCAGACGCGAGAGGGCCTGCGGCTGCAGGACGCGACGGCCAGCCGCAACGCCTACCAGCCCATCTGCGAGCTCGGCGACATGGGACCGACGCTGATCGTGCCCCTGGTGTCACGTGACGAGCCGTTCGGCACGCTGCTCGTTGCCCGTCGGCACGGAGCGACCGAGTTCACCGAGGCTGAGCTGGCGGTGCTGCAGGGCTTCAGCGACTACGCGGCGTTGGCGATCGAGTTCGGTGAGGCCGGCGACGAGGTGGCCCGGCTGGCCGTCGTCGAGGAGCAGGAGCGCATCGCTCGGCAGCTGCACGACACCGTGCTCCAGCACCTCTTCGCCATCGGCCTCGAGCTGCAGACGATGGCGCGGCGCTGTGGGGGCGGCGCGGCCGAGCGCATCCACGAGGTGGCAGGCGAGCTCGACGCGCTCATCGACCGGATCCGCTCGACCGTGCTCGACGTGCCGACACCGAGCACGGCCACCTGAGCTCGGCCCAGGGATGGGCTCGGTGCGAGAGACCCGGCGGAGGTCGAGGATCTCGGCCGGGTCCGGGTCCGCTCACACAGGGGCCCTGGTGGGTGCAGGTGGTCAGCCCTCGAGTTCGAAGGTGACCTTCATGATGACCTCGAAGGCGACGATCTGGCCGTCTTCGATCTTGACCTCCTGCTCCTTGATCCAGGCACCCCGGACGTTGCGCAGCGTCTGGGTGGCCCGCCCGATGCCGATCCGGATGGCGTCCTCGAAGCTCGTCTCGGACCTGGCGCTGATCTCGGTCACGGTCGCGACGGATTCCATGTTCGACTCCTGATCCTCGGTCCCTCGGCGGGGCCCCGGCTAGACAGGCCACCTTCTGTCAGCCAAGCCGTTCACCGTGCCAACGGGAGGAGCTGAGCGTCCGCGGACGGACGGCGCACGCCCTCCGCACATCTGCCTTCCGCCCTGACACGTAGCGCGGTACCTGCGACCGTGTAGCCCTAGGGATGGGAACGGGCGGGGACGGTGGGTGGGAACGGGCGGGGACGGTCGCGAGCCCACCGCCGCCTGAGCGGACGTGACCAGGCCATGGCCGGATGCCGCCTGGGGGCGTGAGGCGTGGACGACCCGACCAGGAGGCTGTGCCGCTGGGTGTGCTGCTGGAGCCATCGGCCTCCTGGCGAGCGGAGGGGCGCACGGCCCTGCCTGCCGGGTGCATGGCCCCCCACCGGGTGCATGGACCCCTGGATCTGGGCGGATCTGCACCCACTGGAGGTGGGTGCACCCATACCCGTTGGTGCGCTCCGGGTTGCGGCAGCCTGAGGGCCGGCAGAGCCTACGCTCGCGGCAACACCATCACTCCGTCCGGGAGGAGTGCACGTGGCCGTGTCACCGCTCGAGCACACCCTCGCCTGGCTCGTCGACGATGACGAGGATCACGGTTGCGGGGACCTGCCCGAGGAGGAGTGTGCCGCGGTGCCGGTCAACGCCGCCCGGCAGGTGACCACGCAGACGCTGCAGAAGGGCGGCGACCTCCTCGTGGACGCGCGGACCGTTCTCAGCTGGCTCATCCCGGTCC
>JBKGZF010000017.1:0-14063 GCA_046545715.1 Nitriliruptoraceae bacterium
CAGCTGCTCGATGACCTCGGCGATCCGCGCCTCGACGTCGTCCTCGTCCTCGGTGGAGCCGCCGACGGCGGGGGGCACCACCCCGCTCGGTGCGGGACGGCCGGCCGCCGCGAACACCGTGTCGCTGGACAGTCGCAAGCCCGAGGCCACCCGCGAGAGGGTCAGCTCGGTGAAGCGATCCGGTGCGCTGGAGGGGCGCTCGACGCTCTGCCAGGTGGCCAGCGAGACCCCGGCGCGACGGGCGGCCTGCCGCTGGGTGAGCCCCATGGCGATGCGCCGCTCCCGGACCAGCCCGCCCAGCGAGCCGTGGGCTTGCTCACGGCCGGGGGGATCCTCCGCTTCGTCCATCCGGTGGCACCTCTCCGCCGGGGCCGCGTCGATCGGTCGTTGGTCCCTGCCGGCGGATGCGGGTGGCAGCCTAATCGGGGGTCCGCGTTCAGCGTCAGGAACTACGACACGCGGGTCGTTGCTCCTCGCCCTTGCGCGGGATGCAGCGGCTTTGGTGGGGGACGGGGCGGTCGGGTATGCAGTGTCGCCATGATCGACCATGACGCGCTGCGGCGCACCTTCGAGCGCTACGCACGTGCCGTGCTCACCTCCTTCACGATCGAGGAGGTGCTCTACCCGCTGACCGACCAGATCGTCGAGGTCATGGGGGGCGACGGTGCGGGTCTGTGCCTGCTCGACGAGGGGCACCTGGCCTTCGTCACCGCGACCGACGAATCGGTCGCCAGACTCGACCAGGCACAGGTCGCCATCGACGCGATCGCCGATCGTGCCGATCGGCTCGGCGATGCGGCGCCCTGCTACGCGGTGCTCGAGGAGGGCAGACCGCTGGCGACCACCGACATCACCGAGCTCGATCGTTGGCCGGTGTTCGTCGAGGCGATGGAAGACGCCGGGTTCGCCGCGCACCTGGCCGTGCCCCTGCCCTCCACCGGCGAGCGGATGGGCGTGCTCTCGGTCTACCACGAGGCGCCGCGTCGCTGGTCGGACGAGGAGCTGCGGGTCGCCCAGCTGCTCGCCGATCTCGCGGCCGGCTACGTGCAGAACGCCGCGACCCTGGTGGCCTCGCGCCGGACCAACGAGCAGCTCGAGCGGGCGCTCGAGTCCCGTGTCGTGATCGAGCAGGCCAAGGGCATCATGGCCGAGCGCCACGGGCTCACGCCGGCCGAGGCCTTCGGCCGCCTGCGTCGCCATGCGCGCGACCACCGCGAGCCGTTGCACGTGGTGGCTCGCGAGATCATCGAACGGTCCAGCGAGCCGTGACGTGATCCGGGTGCCAGGGTCCGCAGGGCCTTGGTCGACCGCGAGCGCTCGCCTAGGCTCATCGGCCAGCGAAGGCACGCCCCAGCCCCCGTCGTGCTCCGCCTCGAGTCCGTTCGTGATCGCCTGTCCGTGAACGACGGTGATCGGATGGTGGTGGGAGACCGACGTTGAGTGTGTCGTACCTGTCCGGACGTCCTGGGACGGCCCGCCGAGCGCCATCGGAGCGTTCACGCTCGGCGCTGGACCGCACCGCTGCGTGGATGCGCGCCGTTACCCGGCTGGCATCGCTGTCGATCGAGCAGCTGGATCGCGGCATCTGGGCCGATGAGCTGCTGCTCGCGGTGCGCTCGGTGGTGCCGGCGACCGTCGGAGCGGTGCGGCTGCTGGTGGACGAGGGGACCTGGGTGACCCTCGCCACCTGCGGCGCGCACGAGGACGAGCCGGCGGCAAGCCCAGCGGCGCGCACGGTCAGCACCCGTCAGCGCTACCTCCAGGCCGGTGGGCCGCTCATGCTGGAGCCGTACGACGATGACGATGCTGAGCCGAGCACCGGGGCACCCTCTCATCCCCGGGTGGTCGGCTTCCCACTGCTGGTCGAGGGCGAGCTCCTCGGCGCCGTGGAGCTGCGGCTGCCTCCGATCGAGGTGGATGATCCCGCACGCAGCGACGCGTTCGACGAGGTCCAGTGGCTGGTGGACATCGGCGCGATGATGCTGGTCAACCTCGAGGCCTACCAGCGCGAGCACGACGCGAGCGAGCTGCTCCAGCGGCTGCTCGACGGGGAGGTGGACGAGCCCAGTACCGCTGGCTGAGCGGTGCCCGGCGTGCCGTCGCGCGTCGCGAGTACCGGTCAGGGGGCCTCGGCGGGAGGTGGACCGGCTGGCGCCACGCGCAGCAGCAGGCCGAGCACCTCGATCGCACCGGCCTTGTCGAGCGGGTCGTTGCCGTTGCCGCACTTGGGGCTCTGCACGCACGAGGGGCAGCCGTGCGCGCAGTGGCAGGTCGCGATCGTGCGGCGTGTGGCGGTCACGTGCTCGGCGAAGCGGCGGTAGGAGCGCTCGGCGAGCCCCGCACCGCCCGGCAGGCCGTCGTAGATGAACACCGTCGGCTGGCCGGTGTCGGGGTGCAGCGCGGTGGACAGGCCCCCGAGGTCCCAGCGATCGCACAGCGCGAGCAGTGGCAGCAGGCCGATCGCGGCGTGCTCGGCGGCGTGGAGCGATCCGGGGACGCGCGAGGGCGACAGCCCGATGTCGTCGAGCAGGCCCGCGTCGATCGCGTACCACACCGCGACGGTGTCGAGCTGCTGTGGTGGCAGCGCCAGCTCGACGTGCTCGAGCACCTCTCGATCACCGACCCGCAGCACGTCGTAGCCGGTGACCTGCACGGTCACCTCGACGTGGCCGTAGGCGAGCTCGATCCCGCCGTGTCGCTGCCGCTCGAGCGGATCGACCACCGTCACGTCGGTGTCGGTCCGCGGCCGTGTGGTGATGTCGAGGCGCTCGGCCGGTTCGGCGAGCGCCACGTGCGCGTCGAGGTCCAGCTGCACGATCCGCAGCTGGCGGCCCTGATGGAGGTAGATGGCCCCGGTGTGGACCTGGCGGTGGGCCCGCGCCGCGTCCACGTCGCCGATCACCGCGCCGGTCTCCGCGTCCACGATCCGGATCGGCTCACCGCCGGCGGAGCGCAGGCTGACCCCCGCCGCGGCTCGGCCGCGGCCCGGCCACACCGTGCGGCCGCCGCGGCGTGCCAGTCGCCCGGCTGCCACCTCGGCGGCCAGAAGCTCGGGTGCACCCGCGCCGAACCACCTCGCCGCCTCCTCGTCAGCCATCGGCGCCTCCTGGCAGGCGCAGCGCAGATGGGGAGCGAGCAGGTAGGGGTTGTGGGGGTCGACGATCGCGTCCTCGGGCGGTCGGCCGGTCAGCTCGTGTGGGTGGGTGACGAGGTAGTGGTCGAGCGGATCCTCCTGGGCGACGAGCACGCCCGCGGCGGCCCCGCCGCTGCGCCCCGCGCGTCCCAGCCGCTGCCACAGCGAGGTGCTGGTGCCCGGCCAGCCGGCGAGCAGCACCGCGTCCAGGCCCTGCACGTCGATGCCGAGCTCCAGCGCCTCGGTCGCGGCGACGCCGCGTAGCTCGCCCGCGCGCAGGCGACGTTCGAGCTCGCGGCGCTCCTCGGCGAGGTAGCCCGCCCGGTAGGCCGCGATCGTGTCGGCCAGCACCGTGCCGTCCGCACCCATCGCATCGCCCAACCGTTCCCGTGCGGCCAGCGCGATCACCTCGGCGCCCTTGCGCGAACGGGTGAAGGCGAGCGTCTGGACGCCCGCCGCGACGAAGGCTGCTAGCAGGTCGGCGGTCTCGCGCAGCATCGAGCGGCGGGCGTCGCCGTCCTCCTCCAGCGGCGGCAGCCACAGCCCGAGATCGAGGGGGCCACGCGGCGCGCCGTCCTCGACCACCTCGGTGACCGGCAGCCCCGTTAGCGCGGTGGCGTGCTCGGCCGGGTTGCCGACCGTGGCCGAGGCGAGCACGAAGGTGGGGTCGGCGCCGTAGCGCTCCAGCAGCCGTCGTAGGCGCCGCAGCACCAGCGCCACGTGGCTGCCGAACACCCCGCGGGCCACGTGCGACTCGTCGACCACGACCGTGGTGACCCGGTGTAGCACGTCGGCCCAGCGCTGGTGGTCGCCGAGCAGCGAGGCGTGCAGCAGGTCGGGGTTGGTCAGGATCCAGTTGGCGGTGCGCCGGATCGCGTCACGCTCTGGACGCGGGGTGTCGCCGTCCAGCACGGCGGCACGGACCTGGGGCAGCCTGAGCTCACGTACCGCGCGCAGCTGGTCGCGTGCCAACGCCTTGGTCGGTGCGAGGTAGAGCGCCACCGACCGATCGTCGGCGATCAGCCGTTCGAGGGTCGGCAGCTGGTAGGCCAGGCTCTTGCCCGAGGCCGTGCCGGTGGCGACCACCAGGTGCTCGCCCTCCCGCGCGAGTGCGAGCGCGCGTGCCTGATGGGACCACAGCCGGTCGATCCCCACGGCGTGTAGCCGTTCGGCGAGCTCGCTCGGCAGATCATCGGGCAGCGCGACCGCATGGGCCGAGCGCGCGGGCAGCCGCTCGAGGTGGACCAGGCCCGCCTCGTCGTGGGCCCCGGCGCTCGTGGGAGGTGTGACGTCCTCCACCTCGACGTCGATGCGGCCGCCGGGCGCGACCACGGCACCGGTCGTCGCCAGCAGCTCGAGCACGTCACGCGGGTCCGTGATCCGCTCCTCACCGCCGATCGGCTCGGCACGGTAGCGCCGGGTCGCTAGCGTCCCGCCGACCAGCGAGGAAGGGCTGTTGTGGACCTGCTGACGGTCTCGACCAGCGAACGTGACGGATGGACCGTGCTCACCTTGACGGGCCAGCTCGACGTGGCCACCGCGCCGGACCTGCGCCTGACCCTCCAGCAGGTCCAGTACGCCGGCGACGGGCGGGTGGTGGTCGACCTCGCCGGCGTGGAGTTCCTCGATTCGTTCGGTCTGGGGGTGTTGATCGGTGGCGTCAAGCGCGCGCGGTCCCACGGGGGTCGGCTGGTGCTCGCTGCCGCCAGCCGACGGGTGATGCAGATCTTCGAGCTCGCCGGGCTGGAGGCTGCGCTGCCGCTCGCCCCGGACGTCGAGGCCGCGATCGGCACCCCGTGAGGCACGTGCGCAGCGCGTCACTAGCATCGCTGTCCGACGGCAGGAGACGGGGTGGAGCTCGACGAACGCACACGCGCGAGCGTCACCGCCTACGGCGACAACGCTCGCGCGTACCAGGAATCGCTGCGGCTGCGGCGGCCCGTCGCCGACGTGCGACGGTTCGCCGATCTCGCGCGTCGCCACGATCTGGTGCTGGACGCCGGCTGCGGCCCGGCCAACGACCTGCGGCTGCTGCGTGACGCGGGGCTGCATCCGGTCGGCCTGGATCTCTCGCTCGGTGCGCTGCGCGAGGCCAGGATGCTGCTGCCGCGCCACCCGCTGGTCTGCGCGCCGTTCCACGCGCTGCCGTTCCGTGCCCGCTCCTTCGATGGGCTGTGGCTCTCGGGCAGCTTCAACCACCTGCCGCGCAGCCAGTGGCGCGCAGCGTTCGCCGGGCTGCTCGAGCTGCTCGACACCGGTCCGATCTACCTCTCCGCTCTGCGTGGGACGCGGGACCTGGCCCCGTTCGAGGACGCGGTGCTCGGCACCGTCCACGTCTCGGAGGTGGTCGAGAGCGAGCTCGAGGCGCTGCTCACCTCCCACGGCGTCCGGGATCTGTCGATCGAGGTCCGGCCCGATCCCATCCTCGACCGCCGACGCCCGTGGGTCATTGCGCTCGGCACGTTCACGCGCTGAGCGCGGGAGAGCCGGGATCACATGAAGCTGCTGACGGTCCTGCTCTCGGCGCTGAGCGCGCCGCTGTCCGGCGGCAGCGTCCGTGCCCTGGTCCGCCTCGCGGCGATCCTCGCCGGATCGATCCTGGTGTTCAGCGTCGGCTTCCAGGTGCTGATGGAGATCGAGGGTCAGGAGCACAGCTGGTGGTCGGCGATCTACTGGACCGTGGTGACGATGACCACGCTGGGCTTCGGTGACATCGTCTTCGAGTCCGACCTCGGGCGCATCTACTCGGTGGTGGTGCTGCTCACCGGGGCGGTGCTGATGCTCGTGCTGCTGCCGTTCACCTTCATCCAGCTGGTCTACCTGCCCTTCCGTGCCGCCGCCCAGGAGGCCAGGGCCCCTCGCCGACTGCCCGAGGACACCGAGGGCCACCTGCTGGTCACCGGACGCAGCCCGATGGAGGAGCTGCTGATGCACCGGGCCGAGGCCGCCGGTCTGCCCTACGCCCTGATCGTCGAGGAGGTCGATGAGGCCGTGACGCTGCACGATGCCGGCTACCGGGTGATGGTCGGTCGCCTCGACGATCCGGAGACCTACCGCCGTGCAAGGGCCGACCAGGCAGCCATGCTGGTGGTCGCCCGCAGCGACCAGGCCAACACCAACGTCGTGTTCACCCTCCGCGAGGTCAGCGACCGCCCCATCGTGGTGGCCACGGCCACCTCGGACGACTCGGTCGACGTGCTCGAGCTGGCGGGCTGCGACCGGGTGGTACGTCTCGGCAAGCTCCTCGGCGAGGCGTTCTCGCGGCGCATCCTCGCCCCCAGCGCGCGTAGCAGCGTGATCTCCACGTTCCTCGACCTGGTGGTCGCCGAGGCCTCCGCTGGGGGTACCGAACTGGTAGGACGCACGATCGGGGAGCTGGACCTGCGCCGACGGTTCGGTGTGTCGGTCGCCGGCGTGTGGGAGCGCGGCACGCTGCAGGTCGCCGAGCCAGAGCTCACGGTCGAGGAGTCATCCATCCTGCTGCTGGTGGGCACCCGGACCGCGATCGACGCCTACGACGCCGCCCAGGTGGACGAGAGCGACGGCGAGCAAGCGGCTGCGCCCGGGCTGGTGGTGATCCTGGGTGGCGGCCGGGTCGGTCGGGCAGCCGCCGGCGCGCTCGGCGCGGCGGGGACGCCGTACCGCGTCGTCGAGCTGCGCGAGGAGCGGGTGCGCCACCTCGACGACGTCGTGATCGGTGACGCGGCCGACCGTGAGGTGCTACGGCAGGCGGGCATCGACGAGGCCGCGGCGGTGGTCATCACCACCCACGACGACGACGCCAACATCTACCTCACGCTCTACTGCCGGCGGCTGCGCCCGGACATCGAGATCCTCGGGCGGGTCAAGGACGATCGCAACCTCTCGACCATGCACCGCGCCGGCGCCGACATGGTGCTGTCCTACGCCTCGACCGGCGCGATGGAGGCCTGGAACGCGTTGCGCGGTGGCTCCACCCTGCTGCTCGCCGAAGGGCTGGTGATGTTCCGGGTGCCCGTGCCGATGGTGCTTGCCGGCAAGCAGCTTGGCCGTACCCAGCTGCGTGAGCAGACCGGCTGCACCGTCGTCGGCGTGGCTGAGGACGACACCTGCCGGACCGAGCTGGACGCCACGACCGTGCTGCCGCACGATGCTGATCTGATCCTCGTCGGGGACACCGCAGCCGAGGAGCGCTTCCTCGAGCGCTACGTTGCCGAGGAGGGGGCGACGTTGGCGGAACGGCTGGCGCGGCTACGCCGCCGCGTGCGGCGGGACTGACGCCCGGACGGGGGTGCAGCTCACTCGATCGTGTGTGGCGGCAGCGCGGGCTCGTGATCGAAGGTGTGCACCTCCTCGAGCAAGGGACCCGCAGCGACGTGGAAGATCGGCAGGACCAGGTCCGCACCGGCCGCCTCGATCGGGGGACGCTGGTCGAGGTGCTCGATCGCCACGGCGATCCCGCCCCGGAAGCCACGCCTTCGCAGCGCCGTGACCAGTGTGCGATCGGCCTCGGGATCGCGGGCGGTCGAGACGACCCAGCGGGCGCTCGACAAGGGCAGTTGCGTGGGCAGCTCGGGATCCTCGAGATCGCCGAAGGCGACCGGCACGTCAAGATCGGAGTGCTGTATGCGTTGCGGGTCGAAGTCGATGCCCAGCACCCGCTCTCCGCGGGAGGTGAGCTCCACGACGACCTGCCGGCCGAGCCGACCGAGCCCGAGCACGATGACGGTCGGCTCGAGGGCGGAGCGCTCCTCGAGCTCGCGCCGCAGCTGCTCGCGCTGGAGCGGCTCCAACGGGCGCGACAGCAGCGGGTTGAGCGCATCGCTGTGGCCGCTGAGGAACGTCGATGCCGTGATCGTGACCAGAGCCACCGCCGCGACGATGCCGACGGCACGTCCGTCGATGTGGCCGAGCGTGACCCCGAGCGAGGCGAGGATCAACGAGAACTCGCTGATCTGCGCGAGGGTGAGGCTCGATTCGATCGCCACGCGTCGGTGGAAGCCGAGCACGGTGGCGATCACCGCGATCAGCAGCGGCTTGCCGAACAGGACGAACGCGCTGAGGGCGACGATCACCCCGAGGTCGTCCAGGCCCTCGAACCGCAGCTGGGTGCCCAGATCGATGAAGAAGAACACCAGCAGGAAGTCGCGCAGGGTCGCGAGTCGACCGCTGATCGCATCGCGGTAGTCGGACGAGGCCAGCGCGACACCGGCGATGAACGCGCCCACCTCGGCGCTGAAGCCGAACAGGTGGGCCAGCGCGGCCAGGCCGACGGCCCAGGTCACGCTGGCGAGGACGAGCAGCTCCCCCCGTCGTGCGACGAGGTGGACCGCGGCGGGCAGGACGTAGCGTGCCAGCAGCCCCACGCCGGCGAGCAGTGCGACGCCACGCAGCATCACCAGCGCCGATTGGCGCACCAGGGACACGCTGCTGTCGGGGTCCAGCGAGGCCAGTACCACCATGAGCGCGACCACGATGATGTCCTGGACGATCAGGATCCCGATCGCGATACGTCCGGGCAGCTGCTCGCTGCTACCACGATCGGTCAGCAGCTTGATCACCACCACCGTGCTCGAGAAGGCCATCCCTGCCGCGAGGTAGAGGCCGGAGATGGGCTCGAGCCCGAAGCCGACCGCGATGGCGTAGGCGAGCGCGGCGGTGACCGCGACCTGGATCGTGCCGGCCGCGAGCACGACGGGGCCCAGCGTGCGCACCAGTCGCGGGTCGAGCTTGAGCCCGACGACGAACAGCAGCAGTGAGATGCCGATCTCGCCGAGCAGCTCGATCTGCTCGTTGGCCGCGACGATGCCGAGCGCCTCGGGGCCCACCAGGACCCCGGCGAACAGCAGCCCGACGAGCAGCGGGAGCCGCAGGCCCATCGCCGCGAACCCGAGCCCGACGCAGACGAGCAGCACGAGCGCGATCTGGCCGAGCAGGTCCTCGGTCATCGCCCACTCTCCCGATTCAGCAGTTCCGGCGGCCCCTCGCAGATCGCGGTGACCAGGCGTGTCGCGGCGAGGTGCAGTGGGCGCACCGTGATGTCGGCGCCTGCGGTCTGCAGCTGCTCGCACTGCGAACGGTCCTCGGCGGCGACCGCGATGCCGCCCTGATAGCCGTGGGAGCGGAGGCTGGCGGTCAGGTGACGGTTCGTCTCCACATCGCGCAGGGTGGAGATGACCCATCGCGTCGCGTCCAAGGGCAGCAGCTGTGGCAGCTGCGGGTCGTCGGCGTCCCCGTAGATGATGGGTAGGTCGGCGAGGTCACGGTTGATGCCACGCAGATCCACATCGACGCCGAGCACCCGATCGCCACTGGCCATCAGATCGTTGATCACCGTCGATCCCAGCCGGCCCACGCCGATGACCAGGTACTCGGGTCGCGCATGCGGTGCGAGGTCGTCGCTGACCGGGATGATGGGTGGGGCGCGCAGCGAACGGCGCCGGCCGGGCAACCGGTCGGCGAGCCGGTCGGCGTTGCTGATCAGGTAGGTGGAGACCGTGATCGTCACCAGTCCGATCACGATCACCGTGCTGAGGATGCGTTCGCCGACGTGCCCCTGTTCCACACCCAGGGCGACCAGCACCAGCGAGAACTCGCTGATCTGGGCGATGGTCAGGCCGGTCTTGAACGAGGTCCTGCGTCGGTAGCCGAGCCAGCCCATGATCACCATCACGACCAGGGGGTTGCCGACCAGCACGAACGCCGAGAGCGCAAGGATCGCGGTCAGGTCCTCGACCACGACGGAGGGATCGATCCGTAGGCCGAGGTCGATGAAGAAGAACACGATCAGGAAGTCGCGCAGGCTGCTGAGCCGCGCGGCGACCACGTCGCGGTAGACGGTCGAGGCCAGCGACACACCCGCGAGGAAGGCTCCGAGCTCCGCGCTGAATCCGAGCTGCTGCGACACCGAGGCCAGCAGGAAGGCCCAGGTGACCACCGTCAGCACCAGCAGCTCGTTCTGTCGGTCGAACAGCCGCACCAGGCGGGGCGCGACGAAGCGGCCCATGACCATGGCCAGCCCGATCAGGGCGAGACCTCGCAGCACCACGACGCTCACCGCCGCGAAGCCGCCGGTCGCCGAGGTTGCGTCGACCTCGCCGCTGGCGGTGATCAGCACGAGTGCGGCGATCACCACGAAGTCCTGCACGATCAGCAGCCCGATCGCCACGCGTCCATGCACCGCGTCGAGCTCATCACGATCGGAGAGCAGCTTGACGACGATCACCGTCGAGGAGAACGTGAGCGCACCGGAGACGTAGAGCGCACTGATCGGCTCGAAGCCCAACGCCAGCGCCAGCACCATGCCGAGCGCTGCGGTGAACACGATCTGGCCCAGCCCCGTCGCGAGTGCGACCCGGCCGAGGCGGCGCAGCAGTCGCAGGTCGAGCCGCAGGCCGACCACGAACAGCAGCAGCGACAGCCCGACCGTCGCCAGGAACTCGATCTGCTCGGTGGTCTCGGCGACGTCCAACGCCGCTGGGCCGATCGCGATCCCCGCCGCGATCAGCCCGGCGATCAGCGGCTGACGCAGCAGCATCGCGAGGACGCCGGCGGAGGCGCAGACGGCCAGGATCAACGCGGTCTGCTCGAACACGCCGAGGTCCACGCCCGCCTCCGTCTCGGGGCGGCTGACGGTAGCGCCGGGGAGCGCAGGCGGCTGTCGCTCGTCAGGTCCCGTCGCGCGGTGCCGACGCTGGTCCACCGTTCGCGGCCGCCGTCGCGGCACGGTGATGCTCGAGGCGTGCCATCGCCGGACGTGCCGTGAGCCCGTGGATCGCCAGCGAGGTGAAGATGGTCACCGCGGTGAGCGCCCACAGCGTCTCGGTCGCGATCAGCTCGGTGTGGTTCAGCCCGTAGGCGAGGTAGTAGATCGAGCCGAGCCCACGGATCCCGAAGAACGCCACCGCAGCGCGCTCGGCGGGGGTGGTGTTGCGGTTGCCCGCGAGCCCGATCCAGCCGGCCAGCGGACGCACCACCAACAGGAAGGCCAGGGCGAAGCCGATCATCGGCCAGGTGACGTGCTCGTAGAGGCCGTCGGCGAAGCTCGCGCCGAGCGCGATCAGCACGACGCTCATGGCGAACAGTTCGAGCTGCTCGGCTCCCTGGTGGAGGTGGTCGTGGACGTGGTTGACCCGCTCGGTGTCCCGGACGACGTAGGCGGTGACGAACACCGCGATGAAGCCGTAGGCGCCGAGCACCTCGGTGATGCCGAACGACAGCAGGGTGTAGGTCAGTGCCATCAGCGCGGGCGCAAGGCGTGCGTCCTCATCGAGCCGTCCGGACGACCCCGTGCTGCCGACCAGGCGGATGGTGATCCAGCCAAGCCCCTTGCCGACCACCCAGCCGTAGACCAGCCCGCCGAACACCTTGTAGAGCACGTCGACCAGCAGCCACTGCCACAACCAGGGCTCCGTGGCGAAGCCGAAGGCCGCCACCAGGATCGCCAGGTTGACGAAGGGGAAGGCGAGGCCGTCGTTGAGCGAGGACTCGGAGGTGAGCCCGAAGCGCACCTCGTCGGGCTCGTCGGCGTCGGGGTCTCCGGTGCTCGGCGGGCCCGTCTGCACATCCCCGGCGAGCACCGGATCGGTGGGGGCCAGCGCGGCACCGAGCAGGATCGCTGCGGCTGGGGCGAGCCCGACCACCGCCCAGCCCAGCCAGGCCGCGGCTGCGATCGACAGCGGCATGGTCACCGCCAGCAGCCGCCAGGTGGTCATCCAGCCGCGCCAGGTGATGCGACGGTCGATCGACAGCCCGAGGCCAGTGAGCGCGACGATCACGGCGAACTCGGCGAGCCGCTCGACGAGCAGGTTGCGACCGAGGACGTCGAAGGTTCCATCCGGGAAGGTGACCGCCAGCGGAACCCCGGCGAGAACCAGGACCATCGGCAGCGAGATGAGCCGGTTGCGCAGCAGCAGTGGCAGGGCCACCGCGGCGAGCGCGAGGATGCCCAGGATCGCCAAGATCAGGTGGTACATGGGATCCTTGCGACCCGCGGCCGGCGGCGTGCGGTGCTCGGTGACCGGGTGGCTGCGGACCCGACCGTGGTGTCGGTCGGGCCCGCAGCCCCCGGATGGAGGGTGCGGCTCAGCCTGCGATGAAGATGGGCGCGAACACCAGCGCGACCATCGTCATGACCTTGATGAGGATGTTCATGGCCGGCCCGGAGGTGTCCTTGAACGGATCGCCCACCGTGTCGCCGGTGACGGCCGCCTTGTGGGCCTCCGAGCCCTTGCCACCGAAGTTGCCTGCCTCGATGTACTTCTTGGCGTTGTCCCACGCGCCGCCGGCGTTGGCCATGAAGATGGCCAGCAGGAAGCCGGTGACCAGCGCCCCGGCGAGCAGCCCGCCGAGCGCCGGCGCGGAGAACATGCCCACCACCAGCGGCAGGATCACCGCGAGCGAGCCGGGCAGGATCATCTCGCGCAGGCTGGCCTTGGTGGAGATGTCGACGCACTTGGCGTAGTCCGCCTTCACGCCTTCCCGCCCCTCACGCAGGCCGGGGATGTCGGCGAACTGGCGGCGGACCTCGACGATCATGTCCTGTGCGGCGCGGCCGACCGACTTCATCGTCAGCGCCGCGAAGGTGAAGGTCACCACCCCGCCGAGGAACACCCCGATGATGACCTCGACCGAGGCGAGATCGATGACCTCGATGCCAGCCGCTGCGGTGAAGGCGCGGAACAGCGCGAGGGCGGTCAGCGCGGCGGAGCCGATGGCGAAGCCCTTGGCGACCGCGGCGGTGGTGTTGCCCAGCGAGTCGAGCGAGTCGGTGACCTCGCGGACCTCCGGCGGCATGTGGGCCATCTCGGCGATGCCGCCCGCGTTGTCGGAGATCGGGCCGTAGGCGTCGACGGCCACGACCGCGCCCGTGGTGGCCAGCATCCCGATCGCGGCGAGGGCGGCGGCGTAGAGCCCACCGTCGATGCCCATCCCGGGCATGGCCAGCAGCCCGAACCAGTAGGAGCCGGCGATCGCGCCGCCGATGAGGATCACCGAGGCGAAGGTCGAGATCATGCCCTCGGCGATGCCGGCGATGATCACCGTGGCGTGGCCGGTCTCGGCCTGCTTGGCGAGCTTCTTGACCGGTGTGTAGTGGTCGGAGGTGTAGTACTCGGAGGCGAACCCGATCGCGTAGCCCACGATCAGTCCCAACACGATCGGCATGCCGAGCCAGAACGGCTGCTCGACCTCGTCGATCCCGCCGAACATCCAGATCGCACCGAGCACGGAGACGATCGCGGTGATGACCATCGCGACGTTGGTTCCCAGGTGCAGCTGGCTGGAGAGCGAGCGCCCCCCGCGGCCCCGGACGAGGAAGGCACCGAGGATCGAGGCGAGCATGCCGAGCGCGCCGACGAGCAGCGGGTAGAGGAAGGTGGCCTCCTGCAGGGTGGTGAAGGAGTCCGCGACGACCGACGTGTCGGCGTCGACCCCGCCGAACAGCAGCGCGGCGAGCACCATCGGTGCCACGATCGAGCCGGCGTAGGACTCGAAGAGGTCGGCGCCCATGCCGGCCACGTCACCGACGTTGTCGCCGACGTTGTCGGCGATCGTCGCCGGGTTGCGCGGGTCGTCCTCGGGGATGCCGGCCTCGACCTTGCCGACCAGGTCGGCGCCGACGTCGGCCGCCTTGGTGTAGATCCCCCCACCGATACGGGCGAAGAGCGCGATCGACGAGCCGCCGAGCCCGAAGGTGGCGACCACCTGGATGCCTCCGCCGATCCCGTCGGCCAGGAGCACGGTCAGCCATTCCGGCGCGGCGAGCCCGCCCATCAGCCAGCGGAAGCCGCGCCGGCTCATCGAGCGGTGCGGCCAGATCGTCACCTGGTAGAGCGGCGCCTCGCTCCGCGCGAAGGGATCGCCGGACGCGACGGCGGCCGGGGACGCCGCCCCGGCCGCCGGATCGCCGTTCGGCCCGCTCATGGCGCGCCGGCGTCGCTCAATGGTGCGC